>NZ_JAMTCC010000053.1:0-21084 GCF_025370265.1 Shewanella septentrionalis
GGTTTCCCGCCCGATCCCCGCTAAATTGATGATGAACACTTGATTACTGTTTTTATATACAGTATTTTGGCGTTAGAGGAATTCAACGTGCGAAAAATTATTCACATCGATATGGACTGCTATTTTGCGGCAGTGGAAATGCGCGACTTTCCCGAATACCGTGGCAAGCCTTTAGCTGTGGGCGGTAGCAGCGATCGTCGTGGTGTTATCAGCACTTGCAGTTACGAGGCACGTAAATTCGGTGTGCGTTCGGCGATGGCGACCGCTTATGCCTTTAAGTTGTGTCCCGATCTCATTTTGGTTCCTGGGCGGATGCAGGTTTATAAAGAGGTGTCGCTGCAAATTCGTGAAATTTTCTCCCGCTATACCCCATTGATTGAGCCGCTTTCTTTAGATGAAGCCTATTTAGACGTGAGTGAGTGCCAACAATATAAGGGCTCGGCGACCTTGATTGCGCAGGCCATTCGCCGCGATATCTTAGCCGAAACTGGGTTAACCGCTTCGGCAGGCATAGCACCGGTGAAGTTTTTGGCTAAAGTTGCCTCGGATTTGAATAAGCCAAACGGCCAATATGTGATTACCCCAGAGACACTCCCTGATTTTGTTAAAACCTTATCGCTGCGTAAAATTCCCGGTGTTGGCAAAGTCACCGCCGAAAAGCTCTCCTCGCTTGGGCTCAATACCTGTGGTGATGTGCAAGCCTATTCTAAGCCTGAGTTATTGGCGCGATTCGGTAAGTTTGGTGGCGTGCTGATTGAGCGTTCCCAAGGCATCGATGAGCGGGGCATTTCCGCCGACAGAGAGCGTAAATCAGTGGGTGTTGAAACTACGCTGGCGAAGGATATTTATAGCCTAGAGCAGTGCCAACAAGTAATGCCAGGATTGATCCAAGAATTAGCCCTACGTTTGAGCCGCAGCGCTAAAGAGCGCAAAATTCACAAGCAAGTGGTCAAACTCAAGTTTAATGATTTCAAGCAAACCACTATCGAGCATCGCAGCGATGAAGTCTCGATTGTGATGTTTTATGATCTACTCGGACAAGCGATGGCAAGGCAAGAGGGCCGCGGCATTCGCCTATTAGGTATTTCGGTCGGCCTCGCCGATTCTATCCTCGCAGTGCCCGAAATCCCAAATGCCCAGACTCAGCTTGATTTAGCGCTCTAGGCGTTTACTGAGTCGATAAGCCGCAGACTCATGCCTGAATGGCTCAATAAGCCTCGGGTGGATTCGCCAACATAAAATCAATTAACAGTCTGACCCGCAAGGGTAAGTTGTCCCGATCGCGATACATCAAGTAGGCGGTGCGCGGAATACCTTGCCATTCTGGCAGTATTTGAACGAGCTTGCCGCTTTGTATCTGTTCACTCGCCATGCTGATGGGCAATAGTCCAATACCGAGTCCCGCCACCACAGCCTGACTGGCGATCGCCATATCATCGACGGCTAATTTGATGTTACCTCTTGGCTCAAACTCGAAATCTTGCCCTGTGATATTGTGCTGTAAGCGCCATGTTTTTACGGGCTTTGCGATGATAACTGGATGTTGTTCGAGTGCTTCTATGGCTTGCAGTGCATGCCACTGGGTTGCCGATGTGCTGGCGCAAAGCACAAAGCTAATCGTGGTGAGCGGCCTTGCAATCCAATCGGGATCTTTAGGTTCACCCACTCGAAAGGCAATATCGATGGCGTTTTCACTGACATCGATATTCATGTTCGACAGGCTTAAATCGATGTCGATATTGGGATAATGCCGTTGGAAGGCGTTGAGTGATTCACCTAGCCAGCGATAGGTTGTATTGATGGGCGCCGAGATCCGCAGTTTGCCAACCGCTTGATGTTTATCCGCATGCAACTCACCGGAGACCTGGTTTAACTCGATAAACAGCGGGCCGCAGCGTTCGAGATAACGCTGACCTGTGGCGGTAAGGTTGACTCTATGGGCGTCTCTGTGCAGTAAACGCAGGCCTAATGATTGTTCTAACAGATTGATTCGACGGCTTAAGGTCGAAGGTGGAATGCCTAAGTGCTGCGCCGCGAGCTTAAAACTCCCTTGCTGTGCCACCACCCAAAATAAGCGCATATCGTCTAAGGAATAATTAAGTTTCATATTTGGAATTTAAGCTCTCAATCTTGTAGGTTTTAATAATATATGAAACTTATAAACTAAGCTCAATCCCAATTACCTCCCTAGAGTCCGATATGAAATCCCATACACCTTACATGACAATTGTTTGTCTACTGATTTGCGTTTTTAGCTGGGGCAGCGTGTTTCCCATTGCTAAGCGAGTGCTGGAGGAGATGTCAGGGGAATCCCTCGTATTCTGGCGTTTTACCATTGCGGCTGTGACTCTGGCGTTATATATCGTTTTTACTCGTCAGGCTTGGCCCAAATTGAGTTTGGCGCAATACATTGTCATAGCGCTAGTAGGCGTGATTGGTGTTGGCGGCTTAAATCTGGCGTTATTTAATGGCCTGCAGCACACCTCTGCCGCCAATGGCGCCTTGATTATGGCGCTCAGTCCGCTGGTGACTTCAATCGTCAACGCGTTATTACAGCGTGAATGGCTCAGCAGACAACAAGTGTTCAGCTTAGTGGGCGGTTTGGCGGGCGTATTGCTAGTGATCACTAACGGCAGTGTGCAGCAATTACTCAACTTTAGTTTTAACCAAGGTGATGTGATGATTGCCGCCGGCATGTTGGCGTGGAGTGGTTATACCATTTGTTCGCAACGGGTCGGCCATTGGTTGCCTGTGTTGCCCTTTACCTTGCTGAGTATGATAGCTGCCAGTGTGTCTATGTCCGTGGTTGGGCTTGGCCGAGGTGAGTTTCATCCTTGGCTGGAGTTGATGGGACTGTCGACGACGGCTTTGTCTAGCGTGCTCTACATAGGTTTGTTCGCCACTGTGCTCGGTTATCTGTTTTGGATTAACGGCGTTAAAGCGCTTGGCCCCGCTAAGGCATCGATCTTTTTTAATCTCGTGCCCGTTTTTGCTGCATTAACGGCGTTAGCCATGGGGCAGGCGGTAACGGAAATTCAATTGGTAGGGATGCTGATAGTGATCCTTGCGTTGATGTTACCTATGTTAGTCAACCTGCGCGCCTCAAGAGGCTTAGTGGTTAAGCGCTGCTAATCTATGCTAGCTTTGCTGTTTAAATATAAGGGCGCACCTGAATTCAGACCATCACTGCGACGGGTTTATGCTCCCTTATTCGTTAGAGGGGGCTTTTCAAACATCACTGATTTACAAAAAGTACCTTACATAAAAGTCTTAACTTTCAACAAATTACAGTTTAAAGCGACTGACCAGCGCCGTGAGGTTACCCGCCATTAATGAGAGTTGTACGCTTGCGGCGTAGATTTCATCTGTGGTGCGTAAACTGTCCTCCGACTGTTCGGCAATGTGTTGAATATTTTGATGACTCTCATTGGCCATAGTGGTTTGCGCTTTGGCAGCGAGGGCGATTTGATTATTCATTTCGCTGATCTGACTCACCATTTCTGCAATATGCGCTAGGGCTTCACCGGCATTACTGGCGGCTTCGACGCTCGAAATCGCTTTTTCATTACCAATATTAATTGCCGCCACAGCGCTTTGGGTGCCATTTTGCACATTGGCGATCATCAATTTAATTTCTTCGGTGGATTGGTGGGTCTTAGAGGCGAGAGATCGCACTTCATCGGCAACCACAGCAAAGCCGCGTCCTTGCTCGCCCGCTCGCGCCGCTTCAATTGCTGCGTTAAGGGCTAATAGATTGGTCTGTTCGGCAATAGATTGGATCACCTCAAGCACGCGGCCGATATGTTGGCCTTCTTGTTCGAGTTTGTTGATTTGCATTTCTGCCGAGCCTACATCCCCCGCAAGTTCTCGAATTACATTGATGGTTTTTTTCACTCTTTCTTGGCCATCTGCGGTAAAGATATCGGCTTGTTTCGCGGCATCGGCGGCATGACTGGCGCTGACTGACACTTCTTGCACTGAGGCAGCAATGTGATCACTGGCATCGGCGATTCTGTGGGTGGCTGCCTGTTGATCCATCAAGGTATGTTTTGCCGTGGCGCTGGTTTTGGCTAGTCCTTCGGCGGCGACATTAAGCTCCGAAGTAGATTGTTTAAACTGCGAGATAATGCCATGTAAGTTATCGAGAAAATGATTGAAGGCATTGGCAAGGTCGCCCAGTTCGTCCTTAGAGGTTAGCTGGATTCGCTCGGTCAAATCGCCATCACCATCGGTAATGTCGTGGATTTTCGCGAGCAAAACTGCGAGCGGCTTACTGATGAGTTTAGGCAAGGCAACGATGAATAGAATGCAGATCAGGATACTAATCGTTAAAGCAATTAACTGCATCTGCTGTCCACGATAGGCGTCATCATCCACTTGGGTGACGGCTGCTGCCGTGTTGCTGTTTAAGTCATCGATCAGCTGATTAATATTTTGATGCAGCTGCTCGAATTGCGTCGCTGCTTGGCCAAAACTCAGATCAATGGCGGTCGTGCGACCGTTACGGCCATTTTGGGTGCGCTGATTGCTGATTTCAGAAGTGGTGGTACTCCACGCCTCGAAACTGCGATTTAATTCATTGAGTTTTTCTTTTGCGAGGGGACTAGTGGTCACCTCGGAAAACTGATTAAGGTGTTCTTTGACCAGAGATATACTATTTGTGTGTTGTTTTAGAAGGCTATTATAGGAATCCGTGCCGACGTTAACGAACATCAGGCTACGTTCGGCAACTTGCGCTTGGTAAAGCTCTTTATCAGCTTGCAGCAGTTCAGATTGGCTCGGTAAGTATTCGAGTGCGAGCGTATTTGCGCTGTTATTTAATGCTTTAAGCCCTAAGATGCCAGTTGAAGAGGCGAAGATGACTACGCCAGCGAGTAGCAGACTCGGGTAAGTCAGTTTCTGGTTAACGGAAAGATCTTTATACCATTCCATAGCCACGCCCTCCTTGATTGATACACTGAAAGGTGAGGGCCGCGATAACCACGAAATAAAAGCGGATGCGGCCCATCACTGGCGTTCTCTGGCTATTAGAGTCCGAATTGATCTAGGTTGATCCCTATGGTGATAGCACCAATTGCGGCATCGCCATCCATGACGGGTATCGATATTTGTACCAGATAAGCTTGGGAGCTAGTGTCAAATTTGACCGGACCTATGTGCTTATCGCCTTTGCCATTGGCGAAGGATTTTTGCCATTTATCCTCATCACCCTGCCAGTAGTCCGAGGTTTTACTGGTCATGGCGACGTTAGCACCTTGATTATCCATGAGGAAAATTTCTTGGTAGTAAGGTTGGCTGGCTTCGAAGGTGGTGAGAAACTTGGCCGCTTCGTTGTTCATCAAGGACGACATAAAATCATCAATCCCAGCGGTGGCGATCCATTTTTCATCTAATGTTTTGATCGAATCTAAACTTTTGCCTTGAGCATTTTGCGCTTTAACGGCATTCACCAGCACCACTTCTTTACCTAATGGCATCAGTGAATCGGCTAGATCGATAACGGCTTGGGGGACTTCTTCGGCGAAACTGAGGTTACTGCTGAGCAGTAGTGCGGCGGCTGACAAGATTTTACCAAATTTCATGATCTCTATTCCTTAAGGTCACTGTATTGAAGGGGAAAGCGGCTATCTCTAAAAGCGCGACAAGCAAAAATACGTTCGGGTTAGACAAAACAACTATAGTAGAAAATTCAAGTTATTCAGTTCTTTCATAAAAATTTTATCAATGGCATTTCTACACACAAATAGAAGGCGCGATAAAAAATAAGGCCACATCTGACTTGAGCAGATGTGGCCTTGAATTAAGTGCCAATTGAGTGAGCTAGGCTAACTTTAGACTAGGGCGTTACGCCTTAACTGGAATACGCTCGAGTACGGCTAATAATAAGGTCCAGTATTGGCCGACTGTGGTGATGTTCACCATCTCATCTGGTCCGTGTGGATACCGAATCGTGGGGCCAATCGAGACCATATCCATATCTGGATAAGGCTTTTTGAATAAACCACACTCAAGACCCGCATGGATCACCATGATCACTGGCTCTTTGTGGTAAATGTCCTGATAGGTTTCGCGTACTATCGCCATAACAGGTGAGCTGTTATCTGGTTTCCAACCTGGGTAAGCGCCGCTTAAATCGATATCGGCTCCGGCTAAGTTAGTTAACGCAGTTAACATGCCTTCGACTTGAGTACGGCCAGAATCAATCAGTGAGCGAATAAGGCACAGGATAGTGACTTGTTCATCGTCAGTGCTGATAACGCCTACGTTGAGTGAGGTTTCAGTCACACCTTCGACTTCATCGCTCATGCGGATCACGCCGTTCGGGCACACATGCAGCAAATCGATCAGGGTATTTTGGCTGTTTTCGCTCATCACACGTTTCGGCGTTGGGATAGTGTTTAACACTAAACGCATATCAGGATCGGCAATGGCGAGTTCAGTGCGGATAAGCGCTTCAAACTCAGCGACTTTTTCGTTTAAGGCACTGACGTTTTCTTCTGGCAACATAAAGCTGATGTTGGCTTCACGTGGGATTGCATTACGCAATGAACCGCCGCTAAATTGTGTCAGCTCTAACGCTAAATCATCTGCATTTTCAAATAGGAAACGCGCCAATAACTTGTTGGCATTGCCGCGACCTAAGTGAATGTTCACCCCAGAGTGACCGCCTTTTAAGCCAGATAAATGCAGGCTAAAGGCAGAGTAACTTTGCTCAGACGCTTGCCACACCATAGGCAGGGTGATTTGAGCATCAACGCCACCGGCGCAGCCCATGTAAATTTCACCTTCTTGCTCAGAATCAGTGTTGATCAGGATCTCTGCGTCTAACATGCCCGCCTGCAAACCGAAGGCGCCAGTCATGCCGGCTTCTTCATCGATGGTCAGCAGCACTTCTAACGGACCGTGCTTGATGTCATCAGAGCCCAAAATGGCCAGTGCCGATGCCATGCCGATACCGTTATCTGAACCTAAGGTCGTGCCTTTGGCTTTAACCCAATCACCATCGACATAAGCTTCGATAGGATCTTGGGTGAAGTCGTGTACTTTGTCGGCATTCTTCTGCGGCACCATATCGATATGGGCTTGAATGACCACGATTTTACGATCTTCCATTCCAGGCGTAGCCGGTTTGCGGATGATCAAGTTGCCAACGGCATCTTCAACGACGGCAAGTTGCTTGCTTTTTGCCCACGCTTGAATGTGCTGGCTTAAGGCTTGCTCATGCTTAGATGGGTGGGGAATAGCGCAGATTTGTTCAAACCATTGCCATAATGGCTGTGGGTATAACTGACTTAAAGCTGTCACAGAAGTGTCCCTCATAAGGTCTTGTGGGTATAGGGCAAATTTGCGGCCATTCTACCACATTCTGCGCAGCCAATTAATCTCAGCATCACAGGCTTTTGTTACGCTGGCAGCCAAAGTTTCCAGTTCGGATTTTTCAGAGGGTCTCGATACCACTTTTAGATTGGTAATTAGGCGATAGAGCGGGAATAATGCAGACACAATAATGAAAAAGGATGGGTCATGTTTCAAGTTAACTTCGTTGATGTAAAAGCAGAAAATGCCATTTTTGATGGTGAAGGTTGGGATGCAGTGGTGGTGGTGACGCCAGATCTGGATACCATAGGTTTTGATGAGATCAGTTTATTGGCTCAGCACGGTGCCCACGTGGATAAGCGCGTAGGTAAGAGCCCGACATTACTGTTTGCCCCAGGTCTGGCGGGAGGTCGCTTGATCATTGCGCCTGTCACCCAAGTGAACGATGAGTATGTGGACGTGCGAGTCTATGCCGATGCTGCAAGGGCGGCGATTGCCATTGCAAAAGAGGCGGGCGCCAAACGTCCGCTGTTATATGTAGTGCCATCGAAGGACTCACGTTTTAGTTTTGCCTCTGAAGTCGCGGCGTTAGCCTGCGGTCAAGAGCTGTGGCAAACCTTAGAGCTGCGTGAAGCGACTGGCTTAACGCCTGCATTTGAGGCCATAGGGTTACTATCGTCATCAACTCATAACAGCAATTTGCTCAATGCGTTAGAAGCGGGCCGCGTATTAGCGCGGGATTTATGTGGTACAGAACCTGAGCGCATGTCGGCTAAAGCCTTTGCTGACTATTGTCTGCAATCCTTAGCGGACAGCGTGATCAAAACCGCAGTGGTAGAAGACAGAGATATTTTAGAGCGTGATTATCCGCTGCTCAGTGCAGTAGCGCGTTCCTCTTTTGCCGTCGGTCGTCATCAACCTCGGGTGGTGAAATTAGAATATCTGCCAGAGGGTGAAGTGACTCGTACTTTCCTGTTCGCGGGTAAGGGCGTGATTTACGATACCGGCGGCGCCGATCTGAAAGTCGGCGGCTCTATGGCGGGCATGAGCCGTGATAAAGGCGGCGCTTCTGCCGTGGCAGGTTTATTTAAAACCCTGTCAATGCTCAAGCCTAAGGGCATTCGAGTGATTGCCGAGTTAGGTTTAGTGCGTAACAGCATAGGTAGCGAAGCCTTCGTGACCGATGAAATCATCACCAGTCATGCGGGTGTACGAGTGCGGATTGGTAATACGGATGCCGAAGGGCGCTTAGTGCTGGCGGATTTACTGAGCCATTTACGCATCAAAGCCGTGTCGGCGGTGAAGCCTGAAATGTTTTCGGTAGCAACACTCACAGGTCACGTAGTGCGCTGTTATGGCAGTTATCCTGCGGCGGTGGAAAACTCAGTGGCGAGTGCGCAGCAATGCGCTGTCACTTTACAACAGCATGCGACTCAATGGGGCGAACCCTTTGAAGCGTCTACATTGCGACCTGAAGACTTCGCTAAGATCCGCGATGTGTCAGGCGCTGCTGAAATATTATCTTCCAATAATGCGCCATCATCGATTACCGCCCGAGGACATCAATATCCGGCGGCATTTTTACTGAAAGCGTCGGGGCTATTTGACCATGGTGTAACAGCCCCAATTCCCTTAGCTTATATGCACTTAGATATCGCAGGCAGTGCGACAGAAGGTGATCCGCTCTACGGCAAACCTACGGCCAGTCCGCTGGTGGGCTTGTATCAATATCTGATCAATCGTTAGTAACAAAAAGAAATAATTCTGTAATACCTTACTTATTAGAAGGTTACAGGATTATTTCTGTTTTTCTGTGAAACAGATCGCCATTAACCCTACTATAATTGTGTAATTTAATTACATTAAAAAGCCTTAATCAAAAAAAATACAAATAAAGGTTGTAATAAAACTACAAAACCATATAATTGCTTTCGTGGATTAGGCGCTATGCCTTTCCTCTCTAGTCTATCCAGGATGGATATTTTTCTCCAAGGACCTGAGTGACAAGTCGTCTCAACGGATATGAGAATCTCTAGTTCCAGGGAACCGAGCCAAGCTTCACTAGAGTACTTAATCACAACTAATTTAGGAGTATTGACTATGTCTTATACAGGCAACAACCATTTTTATTGGCAGAACACTTGGTTTAACACTGATGTTTTGCGTGGCGGTTTATTCGCCATGAGCTTTAAGGCTTAACCCTCCTTAAAGTTTAGTTTCCATCATCCATCAACCTTTGTATCGCCTTTTTTGGCGTGTTTAGACTCAAGTAGTATATCGATGTTTTTGCATGGGTATGCCAGGTTTTTCCCGCTAGCGCGGTAATGTACTTCCCCGAAAGGGACGCTTGAAATATGTCTTTGCCTGCTCATTGAGCAGGCTTTTTTTTACCTAAACCTTACCTATCAAGGGTGTTGAGAGTACGCGCAAAGTGGTGATGTTCACTTCCCAACCTTTAACGTTATAGCTTTAGCTTCTATTGCTGCCAAAATGTCTATGTACCTAAGTTCGTTTAGGCAATTAATCCCGTTTTAGGCATACATGTATATCCACGAAAACAATTTTGACCTTCTTGCTTTTATTCAGACTAACTGCTTATTGTCATAATAGGTCGCTGCCAGTAAATTGCTGAATAAAATATTATTTATTTTCATTGATTTAAGTGTGGTGGTCAGGACTATCGTTGATAGACTGTTGTATACCAAAAGGAATCGGTATGGCTAAGTTTTTAAATCTATTTTCTTTAAGTTTGATTTTTACCAGCACATTTTGCTACGCAAATGAGCCAACTCAAGTGTTCTTAGACGGTGATAAGATTCACTATCAAGGAGGGTTAGCAAAAGAAGCCAATGAAATGGTGTTTGAAATATTTAAGAAAAATACTTCAAAAATAAAATGACTAGCCATTAAGAGTGTTGGTGGTGAAGTTAATTTAGGCCTTGATTTAGCCGAGTTTATCAACAAGAACAGCTTAAACGTTGAGGTGACTGAGTATTGTTTATCTTCATGTGCTAACTACGTTTTCCCTGCTGCACATGAAAAACGAATCACGAACCATGCCTTGATAGGCTTTCATGGTGGAACCTCTGGCATGGCTGCTGGAGTCGCTGAATTTATCAAAACCTTACCTGAATCTGAGCGCGAGGCCACTCAAAAACACTTTGATGAATATGGTGAAAAAACGTTGGCAAGAGAAGCTGATTTCTTTCAAAAATTAGGCGTTAATCCCAACATCACCACACTTGGCCAAAGTGATAAATATAAAAAATATGAAGATGCGGGTAGTTATGTCGGTTGGTATTACACCATCAGCGATCTGAATAAACTTGGCGTCAAGAATATATCGGTACTGAACCCACCTTGGGTATTTAAACAGCTTTCAGAAAAAAGTCAGTTTTATAAAGTTGCAGTTACCGGAAGTTAATATCCAAATTCAATTCCAAAGTGCGACTTTCGCTAATTAAGCTACTAATTAATTACCGCTTCGTTCACGCATATTTCGCGCTATTGGTGCCATGCGTTAGGACTTAAAAGGATCTGTATGAAAACATTCTTTAAATTTAAAAGTCCTTTAAAAATTGCGTCATTGGTCTTTTTTATGGGGGCAATATACAACGCGTATTCAATGGATATCATCGGTCTGGTATGCTTTCTCGTCGCTGCTTTGGTGTTCTTCGTCCTAAGTATTTTCCGTACTGGTAAAAAAGCTACAGCAAGCAAGATTAGTTAACATTTCCCCTCATTATTTTTCCGTACGACAGCCTCTCCTCTGGCCTGACCAGCCTAAACTCCCTATAATCGGCTGCAAATGTCATCACGTTACACAGTGTTTACATCTACCTACCCTACATACTTAAAATAAAAAGGAACCTTGTTCCATGTTAGAAAAACTGTTCAAACTGAAACAAAATCAAACGAGCCTCAAGCAGGAAGCGGTCGCAGGTTTGACAACATTTATGACGATGGCTTACATCATTTTTGTGAATCCAATGATGTTAGCTGATGCGGGCATGGATCATGGGGCTGTATTCGTGGCGACCTGTTTGGCAGCGGCTGTCGGCTGTATAGTCATGGGCTTGATGGCGAATTATCCTATCGCACTTGCACCCGGTATGGGACTGAACGCCTTCTTTACTTATACCGTTGTGGGTGAGATGGGTTACAGCTGGGAGACTGCACTTGGCGCAGTATTCCTGTCGGGTATTTGCTTTTTAATCTTATCTTTAGTGCGCATTCGAGAGTGGATTGTAAATAGCATTCCCATGTCGCTGCGTATTGGTATTGCTGCTGGTATAGGTTTGTTTCTTGCGCTGATCGGCCTTAAGAGCGCCGGTATTGTGGTGGCAAGCCCTGTAACCTTAGTGACCTTAGGCGATATCACTGCATTTCCGGCGGTCATGGCTGTGCTAGGTTTTTTCCTGATCATTGCTATGGTGCAACGCGGGATGAAGTCGGCGGTCATCCTAAGTATCTTGATTATCACAGCGCTGGGATTAATGTTTGGCGATGTGCAGTATCAGGGTATTGTGTCTATGCCGCCGTCGATTATGCCGACATTTTTGAAGATGGATTTATCCCAAGTCTTTGAAGTGACGATGTTATCTGTGGTGTTTGCCTTCTTATTTGTCGATCTCTTCGATACCTCTGGCACCTTAGTTGCGGTTGCACAGCGCGGTGGTTTCCTCGATGAGAAGGGCCGCTTACCGCGCTTGAATCGTGCCTTGACTGCCGACAGTTTAGCGACCATTGCGGGCGCGGCTTTTGGTACGTCGACGACCACAAGCTATATTGAAAGTACGGCGGGTGTGAGTGCGGGAGGCCGGACTGGTTTAACGGCAGTTGTCGTGGGATTACTCTTTATTGCTGCGTTATTCCTGTCGCCATTGGCGGGCATGATCCCAGCGTATGCGACAGCGGGCACACTGTTTTATGTGGCGATTCTGATGATGTCGGGGCTCGTGCATGTCGAATGGGAAGATTTGACTGAAGCCGCACCGGTAGTTGTGGTGTGTATTTTAATGCCACTGACGTTTTCTATCGCTACAGGCATCGCCTTTGGGATGATTTCATACGCCGCAATCAAATTACTCACGGGTCGTTTTAGCGATCTCAATGTGGGCATTGTCGTCTTGGCCGCGCTGTTTGTGGCTAAGTTTATCTATGGCTAATCCTATCGATTAGTGGCTCGAGCAGTGCAAGCTTGCAACCTAGATTGTCTACAATAGACAATATTTTTTGAGGGTCATCTAACTGATGGCCCTTTTTAATGCGCGATTCTAAGCAAAATCGAAAATTTATTCGGAGTTAATAACTCCTTGCTACCAATTACCCAGCGGATTAGGTATAAGGATTGTTCGGTTATTTTTTACAAATGAATAATGAACTTAAGTGAGATTGCGTATCGCCGCGTAGTAGTGAAGTTAGGGACGAGTGTGCTGACCTCTGGCAGTAAACAGCTAGATAAAGCCCACATGGTTGAGCTTGCCCGTCAAATGGCCGCACTGATGAAGTCAGGGGTCGAAGTCGTATTATGCACCTCAGGGGCCATTGCCGCTGGGCGTGAACATCTCCAATACCCGACACTGCCCGACACTATGGCCAATAAGCAATTGTTAGCCGCTGTCGGGCAAAGTCAGTTGATCCTCGCTTGGTCACAACTCTTTAGTATTTATGGGCTGCATGTCGGCCAATTGCTGCTGACCCGTGCCGATTTGCAGGATAGGGAGCGTTACCTCAACGCCCGCGACACACTCAATGCCTTGCTGGCGAATAATATTGTGCCGATCATCAATGAAAACGATGCCGTTGCCACTAATGAAATCAAAGTCGGTGATAACGACAATCTGTCGGCCCGTGCCGCACTGTTGTGTGATGCCGATTTATTGATTTTATTGACGGATCAAAAGGGCTTATTCGATGCCGATCCGCGCACGAACCCGAACGCTAAGTTGATCTCCCAAGTCGTCAAGATTGACGATAGTCTGCGTATGTTGGCGGGCGGGTCTGTTTCTGGTTTAGGTACGGGCGGAATGTCGACTAAATTGGAAGCGGCGGATATTGCTCGCCGTGCAGGCATCGAAGTGGTTATCGCCTCTGGCCATCACCCCGATGTGATCAAAAAAGTGGTGAGCAAGGAATCCGTTGGCACGCATTTTAGTGCCATCGAAAACCCGCTCGAAAGCCGTAAACAGTGGATTTTAGCCGGCCCTGCGACTCAAGGTTCTTTAGTGCTCGATGCGGGCGCGGTCAAAGCCGTGACAGACAAGGGCCGCAGCCTATTGTCTAAAGGTATCATCGGCGTTAAAGGCCAGTTTGAGCGCGGCGCAACGCTGCAATTAGTTGATCAACAGGGTAAAGTGATTGCTAAAGGGATGACACGATACTGCGGCCAAGCCCTCAGTTTGATCGCGGGCAAGCATTCTGACGAGATCGAGTCTTTACTCGGTTATGACTATGGTGACGCAATCGTGCACCGCAACGACATGGTTGTCTTATAAGCGAGGTCTGTTTTGAGTCAAATTAATCAAGAACAGTATTTACAGCAACTTGGTAATAATGCCAAACAGGCAAGTTATGCCTTAGCTAACTTAACGGCGAGCCAAAAGGCCGGTTTGCTTGAAGCCATCGCCGATGCGCTGACAGAAAACGCCGCCGCCATTTTAGCCGCGAATGCTAAGGATGTTGCCGCCGCTAAAGCCGATGGATTAACGGATGCGATGATCGACAGATTGTTGCTCGATGATGCGCGTCTGGCGGGCATCATTGGCGATATTAGCGATGTCATCCGCCTTGCTGACCCGGTAGGTGAAGAATTTGGCAGTAAATTATTATATAACGGTTTAAGGCTGACTCGCCGCCGAGTACCACTTGGGGTTATCGGAGTGATTTACGAAGCTCGGCCTAATGTGACTGTTGATATCGCAGTGCTTGCCCTTAAAACCGGTAATGCGGTGATCCTCCGTGGCGGTAAAGAAACTTTAGCATCGAATAAACTCATTAGTGACGTGATCCGCGGCGCGATTGTCGCCCAAGGTTTACCGATAGATGCGGTGCAATTTATTGATTCTTCCGACAGATCTTTAGTGACAGGTTTACTTAAGCTCGATCAATATGTCGACATGATAGTACCCCGCGGCGGTCAAGCCTTGCAGCGCCTATGTGCCGAGCAGGCGACCATTCCAGTGATCTTAGGCGGCATAGGTATTTGCCATTTATATGTGGATAAAAATGCCGATCTTGAGCGGGCTTTAGAGGTGATCGCTAACGCTAAAGTGCAACGTCCAACCGTCTGTAATGCCCTCGATACCTTGTTGGTGGACGAGCGTGTGGCGAGCACCTTTGTGCCGCAAATTGCCGAGTATCTGCATCGTTTAGGCGTGCGTTTTTCAGTCTGTGAGCAAAGTTTCGCTCTGTTAGATGGTTTAGGCTTCGATGTGACGCTCGCTAAGGCTGAGGATTTTGGCATCGAATGGTTGTCGTTAACCTTAGGTATCAAAGTGGTGGGCGATATCGACGCCGCCGTTGGCCATATTCGTCAATATTCGAGTGGCCATTCGGAAGCGATTTTGACCGATGACATTCACGCCGCGGCGCACTTTATGAACCAAGTGAACTCAGCGGCTGTGTATGTCAATGCCAGCACGCGTTTTACCGATGGCGGCCAGTTTGGCCTTGGCGCCGAAGTGGCGGTGAGCACGCAAAAACTCCATGCTCGCGGCCCAATGGGGCTTGAGGCATTAACCACATATAAGTGGTTAGCATGGGGTGATTACACTAGCCGTGTTTAGCGGTTAAAAACCATAAAATTAAAGCCGTTAACACTCTGTGTTGACGGTTTTTTTGTTTGCAGTTTTTATTTCATGTGCCTATTTGTGCATCAATGGATGAGCGGCGTATAGGTGGCAAGTAACCAAATACAGAAGAATAGCGTCGACATAACTGTAGTGAATTTACGAAAGGCTTTGATGTATTCCAAGGTATAAATAAAGTACTTTTCCTGCACTCTGCGGGTGAGTAATACCGAGGGCAGCATAAAACTGCAATAGAGCATGACTACCATAGTGGTAAAACTGTTTCCCCAGAAATGCTCATAAATAAATAAGGCGATGCAGAGTAGCATAGCGCACCAGCTGATTGGGCTGATGCTATTTTCTGGGTTCCATTGGGTTGATTTTTCCATCTGACTATCCTTAGTCGATTTGTACCTCAGTACAATTTATAGACGGATATCTCGGCTTTATCAAACGCTTTCTATTGTATGCTCAGTACGCTGCTGTCGTTGGAGTCTTATTTACCATTTATTCAACATGAGCGCATGTTGCATAAAGTGGAGTGACTTACTTAACGTCAAATGACTTGTGCTTAATGTGGCCGAGATAGCTTAAAGCGTCTTGATATCGGCAAATTCGCCTTTGCAAAGCTTGGCTAAGTCTGTGGCCGCTAAGCTTATCTCTAAACCGCGTCGGCCCGCGCTGACATAAATCCTGTCGAAGCCTTGAGCGCTGTCATCAATTAAGGTCGGTAACTGTTTTTTCTGCGCTAGCGGGCTAATGCCGCCAACCAGATAGCCCGAGGATTTTTGCGCGAGTTCGGCATCGGCCATTTGCAGTTTCTTTTGTCCTAGGCATTTTGCCACGGCTTTTAGATTAAGCTGATGATCGACGGGCACGAGGGCAACGGCAATTGGCGCATGGGCTTTGTCGATGGCGACCAAGAGGGTTTTAAACACTTGTGCGGGGTCAAGCCCTAAGGTGTTGGCGGCTTCTTCGCCGTAGGCGGCGCAGTGTGGATCGTGGCTATACTCTAAGATATCAAATGTAATTTTGGCTTTTTTCGCCAATCGAACGGCCGGGGTCATTCTATACTCCTTCACAAAATGGGTGATATTAGCGCTTAATTTTGATGTAAAACGTTAACCACTTCGTTTTTTACACTCTTTAACTGTCTCATTGCAGTGAGCCAAGCTTGTTTAAGGCGGCGACTCAGTGATGACTCAGCCATCATTCAACTCAACGTTTTCTCAATCGTCACTCAACTATTTCTCAATTATCACTCAGCTATCTCTTAACCATCATTCAGCGAGCTTTGGCTTTGGGCTTATCTTACTTTTGCGCTCGGTATAACGGGGCCAAAGTTGTTGCAACATCATCCCCGATAAAATAAAGGCTAGACCGAGATAGGTCGCCATCGCGATCGTTTCCTGCAAAATCCACGCGATAAAACCAATCGACATCACTGGGGATAAAAACACCATAGTGCTGATGTTCGCGGTGCGAGTGGCGGTTTTCAGCGCCATTAACCAGAGCACGAAGGTAATGCCCATCTCGAACAAGCCCACATACATACCTGCAAATATCGCCTTAAGACTAAAGCTGGGCAGGGTATCTGTTAGTACTAAAGTGACGGCAATAAAAGGTAAGCCGATAAGAAAACTCAATAATAAACTCACCACGGGATCGCCTTGATCTTTAGTGTTGACGATCCAATATAGGCACCAGAGTAAGGTGCTGGTCAGCGCCAGTCCGATCCCGAGCGGGCTATCAAAGCTAAAGCCGCTGATATCGCCGCCGGTGGCAATGATAAATACCCCTGTGTAGGCAATCAGCGCCGCAGCTATGTCGCTCTTACGTAAATGTTGCTTTAACAAAGGCGCAGCCAGTAACGGCAGTAATACCGCCCAAGTGTAATTGAGTGACAAAGCTTGCTGCGCTGGTAATAAGGAATACGCCTTAAACAGCACCACATAGTAGAGGAAGGGATTGATGAGCCCTGTAACTAAATAAAATGCAGGGCGGCGTAAAAACTGTTGCTTGAGTAAGGAAAGCTTTTTTTGCCAAGCCAGGATACCGCCAAGGGCAACAATCGACGTGAGTACGGCAACAAACACCAGTTGCAGTGGCGTGTAGTAACTCAAGGCAATTTTAAAGGCCGTGGCCACTGTAGACCAGAGAAAGACCGCCGCCATGCCATACACGTACGCTAAATTCGAAGACTTCACTCTGCTACCTTACCTGGATAAACATCCGCCAAATGTGGGCAGATTGAATAACAGCTTGGGTTGATAAGCAAGACTATTTTATGTGCTTGGATATTTTATCCCGCGGCAGATGTGAGAAAGATAAATCAGAAAATTTTTTTGTTCGCCCTTGTAATTAAATTCCCTGTCCCAATATAGGTATCAAGGCAGAGAAGGTGGCCAACGATGGACTTGATATTTCAACCGTCTAGCCCCATATCAAAACCAACTAAACAAATTTAGATTGAATGAAATTTTTCGGAGGACCTCATGGGTAAAATTATTGGTATCGACTTAGGCACAACAAACTCTTGTGTAGCTGTCCTCGATGGTGGCAAAGCACGTGTGTTAGAAAACGCTGAAGGCGATCGCACAACCCCGTCAATCATCGCTTATACAGATGATGAAACCATTGTCGGTTCGCCAGCAAAACGTCAAGCTGTGACTAACCCGACTAACACATTCTTCGCGATTAAGCGTTTGATCGGTCGTCGCTTTAAAGATGACGAAGTCCAACGTGACGTGAACATCATGCCATTCAAAATCATTCAAGCCGACAACGGTGATGCATGGGTTGAATCGCGTGGCAACAAGATGGCTCCACCACAAGTTTCTGCAGAAATCTTGAAAAAGATGAAGAAAACCGCAGAAGACTTTTTAGGTGAAGAAGTAACAGAAGCGGTTATTACTGTTCCTGCTTACTTTAACGATTCACAACGTCAAGCGACTAAAGATGCGGGTCGTATCGCAGGTCTTGATGTTAAACGTATTATCAACGAACCAACGGCTGCAGCATTAGCCTATGGTATCGATAAGAAACAAGGCGACAACATTGTTGCGGTATACGATTTAGGTGGTGGTACATTCGATATCTCTATCATCGAAATCGACAGCAACGATGGCGACCAAACATTTGAAGTGTTGGCAACCAACGGTGACACCCACTTAGGTGGTGAAGACTTTGACAACCGTTTGATCAACTACTTAGCTGACGAATTCAAGAAAGAGCAAGGCTTAGATCTGCGTAAAGATCCATTAGCAATGCAACGTCTGAAAGAAGCAGCAGAAAAAGCGAAAATTGAACTTTCAAGCACCAACCACACTGAAGTGAACCTGCCATACATCACGGCAGACGCAACAGGTCCTAAGCATTTAGTGATTAAAATCACTCGTGCTAAATTGGAATCACTGGTTGAAGACTTGATTATCCGTACATTAGAGCCACTAAAAGTTGCCCTGGCTGATGCAGATTTATCTGTAACAGACATCAACGAAGTGATTCTAGTGGGTGGTCAAACACGTATGCCTAAGGTTCAAGAAGCAGTGACAAACTTCTTCGGTAAAGAACCTCGTAAAGACGTGAACCCAGACGAAGCGGTAGCCGTAGGTGCTGCAATTCAAGCGGGCGTACTGTCAGGCGACGTGAAAGACGTATTACTGTTAGACGTAACACCACTGTCTCTGGGTATCGAAACCATGGGCAGCGTGATGACTAAGTTGATTGAGAAGAACACCACTATTCCTACTAAGGCGCAGCAAGTGTTCTCAACAGCCGATGACAACCAAAACGCAGTGACTATTCACGTACTGCAAGGTGAGCGTAAGCAAGCGAGCGCGAACAAGTCATTAGGTCAGTTCAACTTAGACGGTATTGAGCCAGCTCCACGTGGCCAGCCACAAATTGAAGTGATGTTCGACATCGATGCCGACGGTATTCTGCATGTGTCTGCTACAGACAAGAAAACCGGCAAGAAACAGAACATCACCATCAAAGCATCTTCTGGCTTAAGCGAAGAAGAAGTGGCACAAATGGTACGTGATGCCGAAGCTCACGCAGATGAAGACAAGAAGTTTGAAGAGTTAGTGCAATCACGCAACCAAGCTGACGGCTTAGTTCACGCAACTAAGAAACAAGTAGAAGAAGCGG
The DNA here is from genome assembly GCF_025370265.1 of Shewanella septentrionalis. Classification (NCBI taxonomy): domain Bacteria; kingdom Pseudomonadati; phylum Pseudomonadota; class Gammaproteobacteria; order Alteromonadales; family Shewanellaceae; genus Shewanella; species Shewanella septentrionalis. The sequence continues at coordinate 19,260 of NZ_JAMTCC010000053.1, forward strand.
GCGATGCACTGCCAAGCGAAGATAAAGAGAAAATCCAAGCTGCAATGGATGCTGTTGACACTGCTATCAAAGGCAATGACAAAGAAGCCATTGAAAAGGCAACTCAAAACTTAATCGAAGCATCTGCTAAGCTGATGGAAATCGCTCAAGCTAAGTCTCAAGCTCAAGGCGGCGACAATGCCGACGCGGGCAAACAGGCCAACGCTGCTGCCGATGACGTTGTCGATGCTGAATTCGAAGAAGTGAAAGACGACAAGAAATAATGACTTGTTTTCAATCCAATAGATTGATTTCAAAGCGTTAATTTCTAGGCGGGCGTTACGGGGCAACCCTAACGCCCGTTTGTTCAACACCAGCTGAGAAGCATGAGATTATGTCAAAGCGAGATTATTACGAAGTATTAGGTGTCAGTCGTGACACTAGCGAACGTGAAATTAAAAAGGCCTACAAACGTCTGGCCATGAAATTTCACCCAGATCGCAACCCAGGCGACAAAACCGCAGAAGCTAACTTTAAAGAAATTAAAGAAGCCTATGAGATCCTAACCGACGCCGACAAAAAAGCGGCCTACGACCAATTTGGTCATGCGGGTGTGGATCCTAATCGCGGTGGCGGTGGTTACGGTGGTGGTCAAGGCGATTTCGGCGATATTTTCGGTGATGTCTTTGGCGATATTTTCGGCGGTGGACGTCGTGGCGGTCAACGCCAAGCGGCCCGCGGCTCAGATTTACGTTACAACCTAGAGTTATCACTGGAAGAAGCCGTTAAAGGCTTAACCAAAGAACTGCGGATTCCAACGCTGGCGACTTGCGATCTGTGTGAAGGCAGCGGCGCTAAAAAAGGCACCTCTGCAACCACCTGTGGCACCTGTCATGGTCAAGGCCAAGTGCAAATGCGCCAAGGTTTCTTTGCGGTGCAACAGCCTTGTCCAACCTGTCATGGCCGCGGCAAGATCATCAAAGATCCTTGCACTAAGTGTCATGGCGATGGCCGTGTTGAAAAGAGCAAAACCTTATCGGTTAAAATTCCAGCCGGCGTTGATACGGGCGACCGTATTCGTTTAGCGGGTGAAGGCGAAGCGGGTGAGTTTGGCGCGCCTCCAGGGGATTTATACGTTCAGGTTAGTGTGCGTGAACATGCGATTTTCGTCCGTGATGGCAACAACCTTTACTGCGAAGTGCCGATATCCTTCAGTAAAGCGGCCTTAGGCGGTGAGATTGAAGTGCCAACACTGGATGGTAAAGTCAGCCTGAAGATCCCAGCCGAAACGCAAACGGGCCGTATGTTCCGTTTACGTGGCAAAGGCGTCAAGTCAGTTCGCAGCCATGCGGTAGGCGACTTGCTCTGCAAAGTGGTTATGGAAACCCCAGTTAACTTAAACGATCGTCAAAAAGAACTGTTACGCGAATTTGAAGCCACCTTAACCGGTGAGTCGAAAAAACACAGCCCAAAGGCTGAGGGCTTTTTCGATGGCGTGAAGAAGTTCTTTCAAGATCTGAATAGCTAACTTGATCGAGTGGCGCAGCGGCTAGCTGCGCACTAGATGAAAAAAGCCCTGCAAGGTTAACCTTGCAGGGCTTTTTTATGTTTGTTTTTACGTTAAAACAACTTAAAAGGTTTGATGTTAGTTTGATTGTTCTGCTTCGCTATTTGGCTTTATAGCCGAGATTGTTTGTGACTTAAATCTAGCTTTAGGTTTCTCTTTTTTAAAGAAAATCAAAGTCGTGGGGCTTCACCCCACACCCGACCAAGGAGGACTGCTCGTCCTATCCTCCTTGGATGCTCCATTACGCCCCTAACGGAGTTGAAAGCTCCTTGGGACATT
>NZ_JAMTCC010000054.1:0-19666 GCF_025370265.1 Shewanella septentrionalis
AGCAACGATATCGCCCTCGATGGTGGCTTAGCGATTAAGTCTATCAATGGTGTGACCTTGACCGGTCTCGCACAGAACATCGCCGTGAGCAACGGCACCGTGGTGATTGCCGCCGACGGCAGCATGACCTTTGTGCCTAATGCCAACTTCAACGGCAACATCAGCTTTGACTATGTGGCGACCGATGCCGATGGCGACACCGATACCGCCACCGTCAATATCACCGTCAATAATGTTGATAATGATGTCATGCTAGATGGTCTTGATATCCAAGATGGTGAGATAACGGTTAATGAGGCCAATCTATCTGGTGGTTCTGCCCCGAATAGCAACGCGCTTACTCAATCGGGGAACTTTAACTTCAACACTGCTGATGGTTTAGCAACCGTGACTATTGCGGGGCAGAGTTTTAATCTAGCAGCATTACTAGCGCTAAGTTCAAGTTCAGTAACAATTACTACGCCTTATGGCGAACTAACTCTGACAGGCTTTAGTGGTAATGCCAGCGGAGGCGAGCTCAGCTACAGCTACACCTTAAATAACAATGTAGATAATGACTCAGCTCCAGGAGCAACTAACGCCAGCTATACAGATAGCTTCACAGTAATTGTCGAGGATAAGGATGGTAGCCAAGCCAATGGTAGCCTTGATGTAAAAATTGTTGATGATGTCCCTGATGCCAACGACGACACAGGCAGTGTCAATGTGATCGTAGACAGCTTTAGAGTCTCTGGCGTGGAGGCAAATTGGACTAATTGGACAAATGGCACAAGCGTGACCAGATTCGATGGTAACAATAATCCTAATGGTGGCGGCACGGATAATGACAGTGGTTTAGATCAAATCAGATGGGGTAATCCAACTAACACTTATAAATCTGGCTATGGTTTTATCGATAATGACGGAGCATTAAATGGTCAGTTTGCCTTAAACCAGGATATTGTTTTAGGTACTTTTACACATTATAACTTCCCGATCTCTTCCGGTGGTGCTATCACAAAAGCAACCATGGATGTCACCTTTTCGGTTACTGATGCCTATGGTGTGGTCACACCTGTAACTCTCAAAGTCAACTTTGACCACAATGAAACACCTAACAACGACAACGATCCTGAAGCCTCAAAAGATATTATCAAGGTCGGCAATACTAATGTAACTTTTGAGCATGCTGGTGCACTTTATACACTACAGGTGATAGGTTTTAGAATTCCAGGTACCAATCAAATCGTCACTGAAATTAGAACGGCTGAAAATGCAGCAAATAGCTATGAACTAGTTGTGCGTGTAGTTGCTGGTAATGGTTACGAATTACCCTCAACTACTGGCAATGTGTTAGCTAATGACGTAATCGGTGCTGATGACGATATCACGGTAATTGGTGCCGCAGCGGGCAACCAAACAGGTTCAGGTACCTCTGGCAACCTAGGAACCATTATCCTAGGGCAATATGGCACGTTAATCGTATTCGCCAATGGTAGTTACACTTACACCGTAACAGCCAACGCCTCAGCTATTCCGACTGGAGCAACGGAAACCTTTACCTACACCATGCAAGATGCTGATGGTGATAAATCCAGTTCATTGCTGACTATCAATGTAAATACCGTTAATGCGAATGCGATTAAAGCGGTGCAAGATCAAATTACTAGTCTTGAAGATACTGTTGTGAACGGTAATGTACTGAATAATGATGGCAATAAAAATACGTCAGTCACTCATTTCACTGTGGCTAACGATACCACTCAGCATACTGCGGGCAGTAAAATTACTTTGGCAGAGGGTGAACTGACTCTCAATGCTAACGGTAGCTACACCTTTACACCAGCAGCTAATTGGAATGGCCAAGTTCCAGTGATTACCTACACGACAAATACAGGAGCAACAAGCACGCTAACTATCGTGGTAAGCCCTGTTGATGACCCAACGGTAACTACACCAGATAGCCAAACCATTTCTGAGGATGCCCCAGAAGCTAAGGGGAACGTACTCAATAATGATACCGATATTGATAGCACATTATCTGTTACCAGCTTCCAAGTGAATGGCGTCACCTACAACGCTGGCAGTACTTTGTATCAATTGCCTGAAGGTAAGCTGCAATTGAAGGCAAATGGTGATTACAGCTTCGATCCCAAAGATCACTGGAGCGGTTCATTGCCTGAAATCACCTACACCACTAATACGGGTGCTACAAGTACATTGAATATCACTGTTAACGCAGTGGCAGATGTACCTAACCTGACAATTAATGGGTACACCTCTGTTGCTGCTATCAACTTTGAAGATGCCAAGTTCTCTGGTAGTTGGGATGGTGTTAAGGCAAATGACATTAAGGGCCTAAATACCATCGGAACTTGGCATACCAGTAACGCTGGCGGCAAGATTGAAGTGGGTCTGGAGAAAACTTACCTTGGTGGCAACTCAAACAACAAGGTAATGGAAATCGAGTTCAATAACGGCGATAAGACTCTCTATACCGACATGCGCTTGGAGGCGGGTCGATTCTATGAGCTGGGCTTTGATATTGCGGCGCGGGCGGATAGCGCCGCGACCTCCGGCCTTACTATCAAACTGGTACCGCTGGATGCCAACGGTAACCCTATCATGGCGCAGGCAGTGATGCTTTACGACTTCAACCCAACCACTTCGGGTTGGCTGAAAGATCAAAAAGTTACCTTGCCAGTGGGGAGCAGTGGTAATTATCGTCTGCTGTTTGAAGCCGATAATGCGGATTCAGTGGGTGCCATCATGGATAACCTTGCATTCCGTGCCGTCGACAATATGGGATACAACGGTTCATACATCAAACTTGGCAATATCAGCGCCAATCTGGTTGACATTGACGGTTCTGAGTCACTCAGTATCAAACTGCAAGGACTACCTGTTGGGTCTGTACTCACGGATGGTGTGAACACTCTCACTATCGGCGCTGATGGCACAGTAGATATCAGTTCCTGGAACAAGAGCAACCTGCTGCTCAAACCAGTGACGACCGGCACCATTAACATCACTGTTGTGGCAACAGCAACTGAGTCCAGCAACAATGATAAAGCCACCACCACCACCACCTTCCCTGTAACTGTGCTGCCGGCAACAGTGACAGGTGGACAGAGTGTTGATTCATTCATCATGACGAATTGGGAGAACGGCTTAGCACAATTTGCTGTCAGCCTGAGTGGTTATGGCTCAGTTGGAGCGGCCGCCTCGACCCAATACATCAATAAGAGCACCGAGCTGTTGATAAATGCTGGCGCAAGCAACGACTATGTGGAGTTAGGCATATCTACAGCCAACAATGTCGTAAACACCGGCAGTTCATTACCCAACACGAATAATTCGGTCGTGACTCAGGCGGAACTTCTTGCCAGTAAGTTTATGACGCAAGAGACCATCACGACAGATGTCGGCTCACTCAAGAGCAATGTTCTGCAACCGCTGCAACCCAAAACAGACACTGTCAATTTGGGTTCTGGCAACGACACTGTCAACGGCGGTGAAGGCAGCCAAGTCGTTCATGGCGGTGGTGGTAACGATCTGCTGATTGGCGGCGAAGGTATTGATGGCTTACGCGGCGGTGACGGCAACGACACTCTGATTGGTGGCCTTGGTAATGACGTTCTACGTGGTGATAGCGGTGCTGATACCTTCGTCTGGCGCTATGCAGAAACAGGTATAGACCATATTACAGACTTTAACGTGAATGAGGACAAATTGGATCTGAGTGACTTGCTCCAAGGTGTAAATAGTAACGACCTAAATGACTATTTAAGTTTTAGCTTTGATGGCGGCTCAACTTCGATAACCATTGATACAGATGGTAACGGAACAAATACGGCAACCCAGTTGATTATTCTTGATGGCGTGGATTTATCTAAAGAGTATGGTGTGACCAGCGATGTTGGTATTATTAATGGCTTACTCGGTACCAATGGTAATGGTCCGTTAATTGTTGATACTCAGCCAATTGTTGTAGACCCTGAGCTCAAGCATGAACCATTGAAAACTACAGAACTATTCTAGAAATAAAATTGTGAACAATTTAGTTTTAATAACTAATTGGATGGCCTATAGAAATATAGGCCATCATGACCGATACTTGCCATAACCATATAAAAATCCAAAGGATAAGTAATTAGGTGTCAGCTGCAGCTTCTGAAAAAATTGATCAATGGACCATTTCAGCCTCACAAAGAGTGTTAGTGGATCCTTTGCTGGATTGTTTAGTGTTACTCACTGAGCATTTTGGCAATCCGTGCTCGAGCGATTCGCTTGCGGCAGGTTTACCCTTGTCAGGTACCGTATTATCACCTGACTTATTGCCTCAGGCGGCTTCAAGAGCGGGTCTAGCGGCTAAGCTATCTCGAAAAGGCTTAAACGAAGTATCACCTATATTGCTCCCATGTATTTTATTATTAAAAGACAAAAAAGCCTGCATATTGCGAGAACTTGATGTTGCATCAGATAAAGCAATTATTCAATTACCCGAGACGGGCGGTGAAGAGACACTGACAATTGAGTCGCTCGAAGCCTTATATGTGGGATATTTATTCTTAGTCAAACAAGAATACCGTGGCGACATGGGCTTCGATGTTTATCTACACGATAATAAAACCCACTGGTTAGTCCAAACCCTCAAAGATTCAGCACCCATTTATCGTGATGCATTAATCGCTTCTGTATTGGTGAATTTATTCGCCTTAGTTTCACCGTTATTTATTATGAATGTGTATGACAAAGTCGTCCCAAACCTTGCCTTTGAATCCCTTTGGGTTTTAGCGATTGGTGCGGCGATTGCTTATATGTTCGATCTTATCATGCGGCAACTTAGAAGTTACCTCATCGATGTTGCAGGAAAAAAAGTAGATATTATTGTGTCTTCGCGACTTTTTGCTAAAGCGATAGGTATTCCCCTAGAAAAACGTTCTCCTAGTATCGGCGGCATGGCGAAACAGTTAGGTGAATTCGATAACATTCGTGAAATTTTAACTTCGGCAACGATCACAACTTTAGTCGATCTCCCCTTCGCGATATTTTTCTTAATCATTATTTTTATTGTCGCTGGTGATCTCGCTATAGTTCCAGTCATTGGCGGCATCATCATTATTGGCTTCACGCTTTATATTCAACCTAAACTCAAAGCGGCAATCGAAGAAGGCAATAAATTTTCAAGCTTAAAACATGGGCATTTAATCGAGAGCTTATCAGCGTTAGAGTCAATTAAAGCCAATGGCGCTGAAGGAATTGTGCAAAAAAGCTGGCAACAGATGATAGGCCACAGTGCAAACTGGCAGTTAAGGTCAAAAAAGCTCTCCAACTCAGTATCGAACGTAGCGAACTTTACGGTGCAATTTACCGTTGTCTGCGTGGTGATTTTGGGCGTTTATCGTGTGGCTGATAATGCAATATCTATGGGCGGAATTATTGCTGCGGTCATGCTATCGAGCCGCGCCATTTCACCGATGGCACAACTTGCAGGCCTGATGACGAGAGCAAATCACACAGCCAGTGCACTACGCCAACTGAATGAAATCATGACTCAAGAAGATGAGTTTGAAAATAAAGGACATTTAGTTAGCAAACAAAGACTCATAGGCAAGATCAATGCTGATCATGTTGGTTTTAGTTATCCAGGTTCTGAAAAGCCTGTGCTGCATCCGATGTCGCTGACGATTAATCCTGGCGAACGCATTGCCATTATCGGTCGAAATGGTTCAGGTAAAAGTACGCTAGCTAAGCTACTGGTTGGGCTATTTCAACCCACGGCAGGAAGCTTGCGCTACGACGGTTTAGACTCAGCACAGATTCATCCGAGTGATTTACGTCGTAATTTTGGCTACTTACCCCAAGATGTCACCCTATTCCATGGTTCTATTCGCGACAATATTTTATTTGGTACACGTCAAGTCACTGAACATCAACTCATCCGCGCGGTACAGCTTTCTGGTGTGAGTCAATTCACCAACCTAGAAGCAGAAGGCCTAGACCAACAGGTCGGCGAAGGCGGCATGTCACTCAGTCGCGGGCAAAGACAAACTGTCGCTCTTGCTCGCGCCACACTGAATGATCCCCCAGTGTTACTGATGGATGAGCCTACGGCGAGTTTAGATGCTCGCGCTGAACAACAATTTATTCGTTCAATGCAAAATGTCAGCAAAGATAGAACGTTAATTCTTATTACCCACAAGATGCATTTATTGCAACTCGTCGACCGCATTATTGTACTTGAACGCGGCCATGTGGTTGCCGATGGACCTAAAGCAGAAGTGCTAGAAAAACTCAATTTTGGCCTAGTGAACGGAGAGGCTAAGAGATGAGTAAACATCTAACAACAAACGACTTAGACATGGTTGATGATGTCTATGGCGCCATGATGACAGACGCTCCCAGCGGACACAGATTAATCATATGGGCACTTGCTGCTATGGTAGTGTGTTTTTTACTGTGGGCGGGGTTTGCTCAATTAGATAAGGTTACGACTGGAACGGGAAAAGTGATTCCGTCATCACAAGTTCAAGTGATCCAAAGTCTAGATGGCGGCATAATGCAAGAACTCTACGTTCAAGAAGGTGAGATAGTCACAAAAGGGCAGCCTTTAGTGCGTATTGATGATACCCGCTTTCGCTCCGACTTTGCTCAACAAGAGCAAGAGGTTTATGGCTTAAAAACCAATGCTATCCGCATGCGCGCCGAACTCGACAGCATTCTAATATCAGACATGACCTCTGATTGGCGTGAACAAGTGCTCATCACTAAAGAAGCATTGATATTCCCTGAGGCTATCATTGCTGCGGAACCCGCCTTAGTGAAAAGACAACAAGAGGAATACAACGGACGCTTAGATAACTTAAGTAACCAACTTGAGATCCTCGTACGTCAAATTCAACAAAGACAGCAAGAAATTGATGATCTCGCCTCTAAAACAACAACATTAACGACGAGCATGCAGCTAATATCCCGCGAGCTTGAACTCACTCGACCTTTAGCCAAAAAAGGTATTGTTCCTGAAGTTGAGTTACTCAAACTCGAACGCACGGTAAACGACTTGCAAGGTGAATTGAATTCAATGCGTTTACTCCGCCCTAAAGTAAAAGCGGCATTAGATGAGGCTATCTTAAAACGCCGTGAAGCCGTATTTGTTTACGCTGCAGAGCTGCGCGCACAGCTCAATGAAACTCAAACCCGCCTCTCTCGCATGAATGAAGCACAAGTTGGCGCGCAAGATAAAGTCAGTAAGGCGATTATCACCTCCCCTGTTAATGGCACCATTAAAACCACGCATATCAATACACTGGGTGGTGTAGTGCAACCTGGGATCGATATTATCGAGATAGTTCCGTCGGAAGATCAACTGCTGATAGAAACTAAAATCTTGCCTAAAGATATCGCTTTCTTACATCCAGGATTACCCGCCGTAGTAAAAATTACCGCCTATGATTTTACCCGCTATGGCGGCCTTAAAGGAACTGTCGAACATATTAGTGCCGACACTTCTCAAGATGAAGAAGGCAATAGCTACTATCTCATCAGAGTTAGAACTGCAGAATCTAGTTTAACCAAAAACGATGGCACACAGATGCCAATTATTCCGGGAATGTTAACTTCAGTTGACGTTATCACGGGGCAAAGATCCATACTTGAGTACATTTTAAATCCAATTTTAAGGGCTAAGGACACAGCGCTCAGAGAGCACTAAGCCTTTTTTTATAAACCGGGAGGTTGGTCATGAAGACTTCAGAAATACGACAATTTCAATGTTCAAAGATAGCCATAGTGCTGTCATTAATCCTGTTACCTTTATCGGCTCAAAGTCAGACGTTAGAACAAGCCGTTGCACATACGCTAGATACAAACCCAGATTTACGAGTAGCCTTCAACCGCTTTAAAGCGCGAGAAGAACAAGTTAATCAAGCAATCGCAGGCTATATGCCGACTATTGATGTCAGTGGTGGCTACGGCTACGAACAGACTGATAGCGTATCGACCCGTAGACGACCAAATATCGGCGATGTCGATAGCAAAGGGGTGGCAGAATTAAACCGCGGAGAGTTTGGTGTTAGCTTAAAACAAATGCTTTTCGATGGTTTCTATACCAGCAGCGAAGTTGATCGTTATAGCTTTGAAGCCAGCGCAGACCAATGGGCGCTACTTGCAGCGGCTGAAGATATGGCACTCGATGTCAGTAAGGTCTACCTCAACTATTTACGCACTGATGAAGTGCTAAAATTAGCGGAGAAAAACCTTAACAGCCATAAAGAAATTTATGACCAAATCAAGCAACGTACTGATTCAGGTTTAGGCTCAATTGCAGATCTCTCCCAAATCACGGGACGCTTAGCGCGGGCCAATGCCAACGTGATTTCTGCTCGTAACAATTTACTTGATGCAAAAGCGCAGTACATCAGAGTTGTTGAGTCAGACCCCGTTGATTTGATTCAACCTTTTCCAGATGCCGATATGTTACCTAAAGATCTCAGCTCAGGCCTATCTGATGCACAAGAGAACCACCCAATTCTTAAATCTGCAGCGAATGATATTCGCGCCGCCGAGAATGAACGTTCATCAGTCCAAGCAAACTACTATCCTCAGGTATCCTTAGAACTGAATGGTAACTGGAACAATGATATAGGAGGTGAAGATGGCGTCTCAGGTTTAGGTGCTTTCCGCAGTGATGTTGGCGGTTATAATAATGACCTCGTTGCTATGGTTCGGGTGAGATATAACTTGTTTTCGGGTGGTAAAGATCTCGCCCGTGAGAAAGAAACGGCATACAAACTTGGTGAAGCCAAAGAAATCCGCCAACGCGCCCAGCGCGAAGTCGTTGAAGGCGTCAACCTGGCTTGGAACGCTTTTGAAATGCTTGCGCCGCAAAAACAATACATTCGAGATCATGTTGTGGCCGCAAAGGATACCCAAACAGCCTATGCGCAACAGTTCAACTTAGGTCAACGCAGTCTACTCGACTTATTGGATACCGAAAATGAGCTCTTCGAGGCACGTAAAGACTACTTACAAGCCGAATATGATGAGATCATCGCTAAGTATCGCGTGCTAAATTCTACTGGACGCTTATTAGACTCACTCAGAGTCACCAGACCTGAAGCATGGCGTGGTGAGCGCAACTATGAAGGAGGAGCTAACTAATGAAAACTCTTACATTTTTTCTCAGTGTCACTCTTTTAGCTGGTTGTTCAATGCGCGATACAGTTAATATTGACGAAATGACCACAACCCAAGCCTATGATCTATCTGATAAAGATGGTGATGGCGTGATAGAGGCCCGTGAACGTTGCAATGATACCGCGCAAGGGGCTGGCACAGACAACTATGGCTGCGGCAAAATCAAAGCGATAAACGAGCGAAAAGAAATAAATATTTTATTTCCTAATGACTCTGCATATATCGCACCTGAGTATTATCCTCAGATAGAAGAAGTTGCCATTTTTCTTCGTCAGTATCCAACGACCAAAGTGACAATTGAAGGCCATACTAGTCGCACAGGCACCGATGAGCGTAATGCGGTATTATCGCAAGATCGTGCAAATGCGGTGACTACTGTGTTAGCCGAACGCTTTAGTATTGATAGAAGTCGATTAACTGCAATTGGATATGGCTCTAGTCGCCCTGTTGTTTTAGAGCAAACACCAGATGCTGAGATCCGTAACCGCCGTGTCGTGGCAGAAGTGACCGGTGATGATACGGCCACGGACATGAAATGGACGATTTACTCTGTCGATGACAACACAAAATAAAGGACCCACACATTAGGTTATGAGCGGCAGACTTAGTTATAAACATTCATTATTGCGAGTCTGCCGCTTTAGCCTAATAGCGTCAGCCTTAGGTATATGCTGCCTATATGCTGCCCCTACGCAAAACCTTGATGAAGGGAAGATCACTTCAACCCTAGAAAAACGTTATGGTGAGCGTGCAGGGATGCGAGCTCGGGCTTGGTTCAAAGTATTATCGGAAGCGAGTGCACTGGATGAAAAAGAAAAGTTATTAAAAGTGAATAACTTTTTTAACTTATTCCGCTTTATTGATGACAGTAAATTATGGGGTGAGTCGAATTATTGGGCGACACCGATGGAATTTATTGGCGTGAATGGTGGTGACTGTGAAGATTTTTCAATCGCAAAATACTTCACCTTGCTCCAACTTGGCGTTCAAGAGGACAAGATGCGGATCACTATGGTCAAAGCCACTACTGTGAATCAATATCACATGGTATTGGCTTACTATGAGACACCAGCATCGATCCCCTTAGTTCTCGATAATCTCGACCATGAAATAAAGCCAGCCACCAAAAGAAAAGATCTACTGCCTGTTTATAGCTTTAACGGTAAACAGTTATGGCTCAATAAAGAGCAAGGCCGAGGCGTACTGGCGGGTTCGTCAACACGGCTAGAAAAATGGAACGATCTTAACCATAGATTAGGTGTTGACCGTCTTAGGCAACCAAAATTAAAACTGGAGTAGCACCAAAAATGACACTGTTTAGACAGATTTATTCGCTGCTTTTTAGCCTATTCTTGCTCGTCGTTGCAAGCCTTGGTTATGTGCAATTTACTGAGACCCAGAGCTTTTTAACCAAGCAAATGGAGTCTGATCTAAACAATGCCAGTACTTCACTCGGTCTAATGCTTACTCCAGCACTCGAAGCCGGCGATACCGCAGCGGCAGAAACCTTAGTGAATGTCATCTTTGAAGGCGGCTATTATCAAAATGTAAAGCTGACATGGATGGTCGATGGTAAGCAACAAGAGTGGAATAATCCTTTAAGAATTGAAGATGTACCTCAATGGTTTATTAATTTAAATCTATTTAAAACCATCAAAAAACAAAGCACTATCACTTCTGGCTGGTTACAACTCGCGCAACTTGAAATCACCGCTCATCCAGGATTTGGTTATCATGAGCTGTGGCGAATCATGTCCAATACGATCATTGCCTTCTCTTTGCTTTTCCTCGTTGCCATTTTTACCGCAAGAATTGGTCTAACGTGGATATTAAAACCGTTACATACTCTATCGGAACACGCGAAAAGTATTGCGGCACGTCAATTCGGCCCAGACATGGCCTTGCCTAAAACCACGGAATTAAAAGACTTAGTAACCGCATTTAACAGTATGTCGGCGCAGTTAAAACAAGTATTCCATTCCCTCGATGAAGAAGTCGGCGCATTACGTAAGAAGAACCTTGTCGATCCTGCATCAGGCCTGCCGAATCGCCAATATGTGGTGAGTCGTTTAAATGGTTGGTTGAGTGAACCTAGCAGTGGCGCGTTATTCCTCGCTAAACTCGACTGGCTCGAAGAAGTGCACAGTAAATATGGCTATCAAGTCCGAGATGAAACCATACGAATTTTGGCTGAAAAGTTTCAGCTGCAGTTAAACGAAATCACACCGTCTGTTATAGGCCGCATTGCCGCCTATGAATTTGCATTTTTAGTGACGGATGTTGAACACGATCAAATCAGCAGATATTTACAAACGCTTATCCGCACCATCAACCAAGAAATGTCGAAGGCGGGCTGTAAGCCTAATGAAGACTTTGCGATTGGTATTGCGGAGCGTATTGGGCAAATGAATGTGTCGGATATTTTGGCCCAAGCCGACAACGCCCTTCAAAAAGCGTTACAAGAAAATAAAACTTTCCATTGGTTTGAAACCACAGAGCAGCAATTATTCACCCGTGAACAGTGGCGAGATAACCTTAGCCATGCCATCAGTAATAAGAAGTTTAAGTTTAGATGGCAGCCTATCCAGTTTTGCGATGGGGATGGTATAGCGCAGCGGGAATTATATTGCCAATTAGAGCTCGGCGATCAACTCGCCCATGCAGGGCAATTTATGCCTTATATCGAGCTCTTATCTCTCGGTGCCCTGCTCGATAAATGTTTGATTGAAACTGTCTACGAGCAGAAACTATTAGAGCGTAGCTATGAACCGCTTGCGATTAACTTAACCCACCAAAGTATTAACGATCCGCAATTCCATGAGTGGCTCAATCACTTCTTACGCAATGCCGCATTTATTGAACGTCTTTGCTTCGAAATCCCTGAAGCGGGCGTCTATAGCGATCTTAAGTCGTGTCAGCACTTATGTAACATCATTCGTGATAATGGTGCTAAATTCGGCATTGACCACTTTGGCCGTCAGTTTGGCTCTATGTCTTATCTACAGGAATTAAGACCTAGCTATGTGAAACTCGATCAATCCTTCGCCTACTATGATGAGACCCACCACAATAGTGAACTGTGCCGCGCGCTAATCAACGTAGCGAAAGGATTAGATATTCAAGTCATAGTGACGGGTATTCAAGAACAAGCTCAGCTAGAGCGCTTTAACGAGCTTAGAACAGATGCCTATCAGGGCTTTATCGCCCCTCCGGTGAATCTTGATTAAGCCAAATTAAGAAGTGATATTAAAAGTAAAAAGCTCCGTAAGGAGCTTTTTACTTTTCTAACGACAGAATGGCTATATCGATACCGTTGCACATCTGTATTGCCTACATAGAGTTTAAGCAAACGCATAAACAATTTCTATATGAAGCTACATTGCACAAATACAAAAAAGTCCCTGTGTATTGATTAAGAATGCTGAGACGTTTCGACTTATCTGTTCGACGCGTTGAAAGCGCGAGGATTCGACCTCTGCTTTCTGGCAATAAGGCTTCTAATGCCAATCAAGACAAGCAAATCGTAGATGCAAAAAAAACCTCAGTCATTCACTAGGAATGCTGAGGCTTTTTCACTAATTGGTCGGTGATAGAGGATTCGAACCTCTGACCCTCTGGTCCCAAACCAGATGCGCTACCGGACTGCGCTAATCACCGTAAATATTTCACTATTTACTTAACTTACATTAAGCTCGCTAGCTAAGCGAATAATGTGGTCGGTGATAGAGGATTCGAACCTCTGACCCTCTGGTCCCAAACCAGATGCGCTACCGGACTGCGCTAATCACCGAGAATATCAATCTTTATATAAAATAAATGAAATGGGGTGACTGATGGGGCTCGAACCCACGACAACCGGAATCACAATCCGGGACTCTACCAACTGAGCTACAATCACCACTGACTTTCACTTATCTTGCTAACCTAAAAGCTCACAACTCTGTTCGGAATTGGTGCGCCCAAAAGGATTCGAACCTTCGGCCTCACCCTCCGGAGGGGTGCGCTCTATCCAGCTGAGCTATGGGCGCTCGCCTTGGTTAGCGCCGCATATACTAGGGTCAAATCCCCTTTGAGTCTATAGCTGTTTTGCACTTTTTTTACTGACTGCTCAAGTTTTATCACATTAGCTGACTTTTAAAGCAAAATGCAGCCAAAATATGACTTGGATGTTACAGTATTTCATGCTAATTATAGTGTTTGGTAAATGCAACCCTATATTTAACTAGTGAGTATCATGTTTAAGGATGAAGATGAAACTGGCCAGCCTCGTATAAATGAAGCTGAACGCTTACGCAAAAAAATTATTCGCTTAAAACAATTAGCGCATAAGTATAAGCATGCTGAGATCATTCAAAACGCATTACTCGAAATATCCAATATTGCGACCCATGCTTCTTCACTCGAAGAATTCTATGTCGGCGTGCATAGCCACCTAAAACAACTCATCCCCGCTGATAATTTTTTTATTTCAACCCTTGATATCAGCACTGGCGAGCTTGCTATCCCTTTTTTCGCTGACGAAAAAGACGCGCATCCTGCAGAGCTTTATCCAGAACAATCATTATCAACATTATTACAGCAGGGATTAACGGGCTACGTTCTTAAAACGGGTAAGGCTTTGTTATGTGATAATGACAAAGTCAATGAACTCATTGCCGCAGAGGAAATCGTTAACTTAGGTTCTCCCTGCCATTTATGGCTTGGCGTGCCCATTAAACACGATGACATAGTAACCGGAGTGTTAGTCGTACAAACCTACGACACAAATGTCAGCTATGGGGAAATCGAACTCGAGTTGATGACCTTCATTTGTCACCATATTTCAGGAGTAATGGAACGGCTCAAGCATCAGGAACAATTAGAACAAGCCATTCAACAAAGAACCAGAGAACTCAGCCAAGCCTATGATAAATTAAAACTAGAAGTCTATGAAAGACGCAGAGCTGAGCGCTTACAAAAATCACTGTTCGAAATTGCCGAACTAGCCAGTTCCAGTGCCGACAACCCAGACTTTTATGCCCAGTTACATAATGTCATTCGACATCTTATTCCTGCCAATAATTGCTACATTGCGCTTTTGGATGACACAGAAACACATCTCACGTTTCCCTTTTATGTCTCGCAATTAGCCAATAAGCACCCAGGAACTCGGCCGCTACAGGACGGCTTAACCGAATATGTGCTCAAACATAAGCGGCCACTGCTGTTAGATCAAAATAGTATCAATGCGTTAATCGCCTCTGGTGAGCTGTATTCCCAAGCACCAGAATTAAATCATACTCAGACTATGCATCAATGGATTGGTATTCCTCTCTTTATCCATGATCAAGTACGTGGTGCCTTGACGATTTACAGTTTTAGCATGACGCAGAATTACCAAATCAAAGACTTAGAACTACTGACATTTGTCTCGCAACACATTGGTTCTGCTATTGAGAAGAAACTGTCCGCTGAGTCCTTGCAGCGCAGTTATGAAGAGCTAGAAGAAAAAGTCATCGACCGTACGAAAGCGTTAGCCGAACTCAATCAAAACCTTGAGAAAGAAATTCAACAACGTCGCAGTATGGAAGCTAAGCTAGTTCACGATGCTAAGCACGATGCGCTCACAGGCTTGCCTAACCGCGCTATGTTTATGGAGCGCTTATCTCACGCGATTAAGCACGTCCGTCGCCACAGCTTAGAACAATTTGCCCTACTCTTTATCGATCTCGACCGCTTCAAACAGATTAACGACACTATGGGACATTTAGAAGGCGATAAATTCTTAATTGAGACCGCAAGCCGCCTCAAGTCCTGCATTCGTGATAACGACACCTTAGCGCGCCTAGGTGGCGATGAATTCGTTATCTTGCTCGATAGTATTAACAACATTAACGATGCAAGAGATGTATCAGAAAGAGTGATCCAAAAAATATCCCAACCCTATCGACTCGGCACCATGGAATTTAACTCTGGCGCCAGTATCGGTATCACCATCAGTGGTAAGCATAAAGTCGATACCAGTGAATCTATGTTGCGCAACGCGGATACAGCCATGTATCAAGCGAAAGCCAACGGTAAGGGCTGCTATGTTATTTTTGATGATAACGCCCAACATCAAGCTATACAGGATGTCGAGTTAGAAACAGAATTTAGACAGGCATTACACCATGCCGAAATCGAACTCAGTTATTTACCTGTCGTCGATTTTAACACTGGTCAAGTACATGCATTAGAAAGTCGCCTGTTTTGGCAGCACCCACTACGTGGACTTTTACAACAGGAACAACTCAGTGCACTTGCTGAACAATCCCATCTTACCGTTGAACTCGATAAATATACGATCAGCATCATAGATCGCACTTATGCTGAACTGCTCAAGCAACATGATGAATCTATTGAATTACATGTGATGCTTTCGAGCCAACATCTCAAGCATAAGCACGTACTGCGCAGTTTGAAAAACACCCTCAAGCAGACTCAGTTAAACCTGAGCCATTTGTGGTTATTCTTCAATGAAAAAGCGCTAGTGCAAGAGACTGAAAATCATATCAATGGCTTTGAATTGTTGCAGAAACTCGGGGTGAAACTCGGTATCAGTCATTACGGTAGCGGCTATAGTGCATTAAATAGTTTATTGTTTTTGCCGATTAAAGGCTTAAAGCTCGACGCCAATCTCACTAAACAGATACACGCTGAACAGCAGCTTAAATTAATGTCCGCTTATCAAAAAACGGCATCAACCTTAGAACTGCAAACCTTTGTCGATGGTATTGATAGCCCTGAACAAAAACGTATCTTCAGTGAACTGGGTTATCAGCTGGGTCAGGGGGCTGCTTTAGCCGACACTTTTACCTTAAGTGACACCCAATCACAGATCTGTGTTCAGCTCGAATATGCCTAGATAAAACCCGAGCGATTGACTTTAAATAACAGTAAGTGAAACGCTCGTTATTTTTTAAACATATCCCTTAAGCTAGAAATATTGGCTCGCCCAGTCTGCATCCGCTCCTGCTCCGTTTGCTGTGGTTTACGATTTTCCCACACCACATCATCTTGAGGTAACTCAAGCAAGAAACGGCTCGGCTCGCAACGCATGGTTTCACCAAATTGACGTCTTTCACGGCAGAGGGTAAACCACAGTTCACGTTGAGCCCGAGTGATGCCCACGTAGGCTAAGCGACGCTCTTCATCGACATTGTCTTCATCTATGCTGGTTTGATGGGGCA
Source organism: Shewanella septentrionalis (assembly GCF_025370265.1). Classification (NCBI taxonomy): domain Bacteria; kingdom Pseudomonadati; phylum Pseudomonadota; class Gammaproteobacteria; order Alteromonadales; family Shewanellaceae; genus Shewanella; species Shewanella septentrionalis. The sequence goes on from NZ_JAMTCC010000054.1 coordinate 16,386, forward strand.
AGATCCGCTCCTCCACTCCCACCATAAACACAAACGGGAACTCTAAGCCCTTAGAAGCATGCAAGGTCATCAACTGCACTTGATCGCCGCCTTCGTCCTCACTATTGCGCTCCATCATGTCTCTGAGCGTCAGTCGAGTCACGACCTCAGATAAGGTCATTGGCTCATCTAATTCATCACCTGCGAGCATCTCAGTTACCCAACGGTATAGCTCGGAGATATTCTTCATCCGCATTTCAGCGGCTTTGGCACTCGTGCTGGTTTCGTATAGATAATCTTCATAATTGATCTTACGGATCAAATGCTTCACAGCCTCGACAGGTTCACCACGCTCTGCATGATCCCCTGTCTCGACAATGAAACGACCGAATTGATACAGGGATGACATGGCCGCCGGCGGTAAATGATGATTGAGTTCAGGCTCAAAAATCGCCGCAAACATAGAAATATGCTTCTCGTTGGCAAAATTACCTAAGCGTTCTAAAGTCGATGGGCCTATGCCACGTTTAGGCAAGTTAACGATGCGCAGGAAAGCATTATCGTCATCGGGATTCACCACCAGCTTTAGATAGCCCATGATGTCTTTGATTTCAGCACGGGCGAAGAATGACGTACCGCCACTCAATTTATAAGGAATACGGTTAGTCATCAGCGCGCGCTCGAGTAACCGCGATTGATGGTTGCCGCGATACAGAATCGCATAGTCGCCAAATTGAGTACGGCCGACAAACTTGTGCCGCACAATTTCGGCGACCACACGCTCGGCCTCTTGCTCCTCGTTGGCGGCAAATAGCACCCGCAGCGGCTCACCATAGGCAAGCTCACTAAAGAGTGCTTTATCGTAAACATGGGGATTGTTCGCGATAAGAATGTTGGCAGCCCGCAGGATCCGTTGACTAGAACGGTAATTCTGCTCGAGCTTAATTAACTTAAGCTGCGGAAAATCCGTACCCAATAACACTAAGTTTTGTGGTTTAGCACCGCGCCATGAATAGATGGACTGATCGTCGTCACCCACTACGGTAAAGCGCGCCCGATCACCCACTAACAGCTTTACCATTTCATATTGGCTGGTATTGGTATCTTGATATTCATCCACCAGCAAGTATTGGATCTTGGTTTGCCAGCGGGTACGCACTTCTTCATGATGCCGCAACAATAAGGTTGGCATCAGAATCAAATCGTCAAAATCTAAGGCGTTATAGGCTTTCATGTGCTGGGCATAACGCTGATACAACATGGCAAATAAATGCTGCTGCTCATCTTTAGCGATCTTGCGCGCATGCTCGGGAATAATTAAGCCGCCCTTCCAGTTTGAAATCGTACTGGCGAGCGCTTTGAGTAAATCTTTATCTTCATCTAATTCGTCTTGGGTTAACTCTTTGAGCAGTGCCAAGGTATCTTGATCATCAAACAACGAAAATCCCGGCTTTAAGCCTAAGACCTTATGCTCACGCTTAATGATTTCAAGCCCTAAGGTGTGGAAGGTTGAAATCCACAGGCCTCTGGCCTCTTTGCGTCCCATGGACTGAGCGACCCGCTCTTTCATCTCACGGGCAGCCTTGTTGGTGAAGGTCACCGCCGCAATATTGCGCGCCTTATAGCCGCACTTTTCGACTAGGTAACCGATTTTATTGATAATTACGCGCGTCTTACCACTGCCCGCACCCGCCAATACTAGGCAAGGGCCTGAAACATAATGAACAGCATCGTTTTGGGCGGGATTGAGTTTCATCTTTGCGCAATATCCAAACAAGTCGACAGAAAGGGATGGGATCATAGCAGAATCGGCGGTTTTAAGGCTAACAAATCCCCGCTTGGGCTGAGCAGAACTCAACCCAATAGACATGCTTGGCCGTGATTTAAGCCTCAACAACGACTCACTAAAGCCATCGCGCGTTAGCTTTACTTTTGAAACCTAACGCACTGAGTTACAATCGAGCTATTCAGTGAAGAGGCGGACAAGATTATGATCAATCCAAAGAAAATCGAAGAAATGGCGAAACAGCTGAGCGAAAGTTTGCCCAGCGGTCTGAAGCAATTTGCCGGTGAATTTGAAGAGCGCAGCAAGCAAGTTCTGCAAAATCAATTACTCAAGTTGGATATGGTTTCCCGTGAAGAATTTGATGTGCAGCAACATGTGCTACTGAAAACCCGCGAAAAGTTAGAAGCGCTGCAAGCTCAAGTCAATGAGCTAGAAAAAAAGCTCAACGCTGCAGACTAACTTAGGTTATACCTGTTTAATAAAGCACAGTGGGCGAAAACGCAGCTGTGCTTTTTTGTTTTTAACGCTTTGGGCATTGCGTCACTTGGGGGAACAATGCAGCAACTCGCCAGTTATATTCTTGCGATTCACGGATATCCAAGCTTAGTGTCGATAGTGAGCCAGTCGAGTAAAAGCCATAGCTATCAAGATAACGACCTCACTATTCATGAAGTAGAAACGCTGTATCACTTCGATAATGGCGTGGTGATCTGCCAGCAAACCGAGCAAGATCAACTCATGCTTGAGACGACATCTGATAATGTTTGCGAAGACTATTGGATAAACTATCGAGTGATAGTATCAAGCGGAATCGTTATTTCACCGCAGCAGAAATCCTTCAGTAACCTGTGTCAACAGGGATTCTGGCTCAAAATGCAACGGGATCGTAGCTCAATATAGACCAGTAAAATAGACCTACAAAATAGACCTGCAAGCCTGTGTGATTTAGACAAAGCATCAACAGAAGGAAGACGATAAGCGTGATGGAAACCGCTGTGGAGTTAATCACTTTTGAGAGCCTAATACGCTGGGTATTCCTCCTGCTCGGTGGCCTGCCATTACTCACTTATCCCGGAGTGCTCCTCGCCAGTTTGATGGGACTGGCCAGTCAATCAAGCATTAAACCCGCTTTTATCACTCGATTGATGAATCAGTGTTTTCTATGGGGAAGCCTAGTTTATCCCGCCGTGTATATTCCCTGCTATCGCTTTGCTAGCAATAGCACTGCAACTTCATCCTTAATCATTGCAGCGCTGCCACTGCTGTATCTAATCTTACTGTATGGCTGCTTTCGCTTTATGGACATCCCAATTAAAGCGACTGATGACTAGGGTCTGTTGATCTTTGCTGTACAAATGGTGTTCAGCAATACATCGGCAGCCACATTAACATAAACGCCAGTGACACCATACTGGCGTAATTTCTTGCTAGCTTGTCATACCTTGTTGATATTGCTCGATAGTGTTTAATTCTTCCAAAAGCATTCTCCACTAAATGTCGATACCGATATAAGCAC
>NZ_JAMTCC010000055.1:0-18380 GCF_025370265.1 Shewanella septentrionalis
CGAAGGTTCGAATCCTTCACGACCCACCACTTATTTTCAGCATGATAAATGCAATAAATAAGTGAACAGTTATATCGCAATACCAAGATGGGTCGTTAGCTCAGTCGGTAGAGCAGTTGGCTTTTAACCAATTGGTCGAAGGTTCGAATCCTTCACGACCCACCACTTTTTACCCCGCTTTATCTCTCTCAAGTCACCAACTGAATTTTCCAAGTTAAACTTCAATTTCCAGTACTAGATTTAATACCTTCGTTTTACTTATTTCGTTTCAAATATTTTTCTAACATATTATTTATCATGATATTTTCTACTTTTGTCTCATAGACCTATTGCTAATGTTTCTCACTTGTTAATTTGTCCATATTGGTTGCGGATAAATAATAACAATTGGGGAAAGACAAAAAATGAAACAAGCAAAACTAAGCTTGATGGGTAGTGCAATATTATTGGCATTAGCAAGTTCGGTCAATGCGGCATCACTAAAAGATACGGATGTTGAGTTTGGCGGTTATATCAAAGCTGACATTATGTTCAGTGATTATGGCAATGGCGCACCGGATTCGGGGGATCTCTCTAGGCAGTTTTATGTTCCTGGTACTATTTATGGAAAAGAGGGTAATGGCAATCAAGTCGTGGATTTTCAAGCTCGCGAAACGCGTTTTAATTTCAAAGCGACGACCGATGTTGACGGTCATAAACTTTCTGGCTTTATTGAACTCGATTTTATGACCCACACCGATGGCAATGAACGCACTTCCAACAGCTATTCGCCTCGTATTCGCCATGCATTTGTCTCCTATGACAATTGGACCGTAGGTCAAACGTGGACCACCTTCCAAAATGCTGCGGCATTGCCTGAGAATCTCGATTTTGTTGGTGCTGCCGACGGCACCCCGTTCGCCCGCCAAACGCTATTGCGCTATACCCAAGGTAATTTCCAATTCGCGATTGAAAATCCTGAAACCACAGTCACGCCAAATCAAGGCGGTGCCCGCATTACCAGTGGTAGCGGGGTAATCCCCGATGTTATCGCGCGGTATAACCTCAAAACAGACGGCGGTGCTGCGTTCTCCTTTGCGGGTATTGCCCGTCAGTTGAATTTAGAAACTAAGATAGGTGCGACTCAGATTGATAGCTCTGCCCTAGGATATGGCGCGAGTGTGGCGGGCATTATTCCGGTCGGCAAAGATGATCTTCGCTTCACGGCCACCTATGGTGAAGGCTTAGGTCGTTATATGGCACTCAATTACATTAATGCGGGTGTGCTGGATGCCAACGGTGATATTGAGTCGTTTCGTACTTTCGGTGGATTTGTGTCTTATCGTCATTGGTGGAATGAGCAGTGGCGTAGCAGTGTAACCTTGTCAGGCATGCAAGCGGATAACGATGTGGCTTTAACAGGTTCAGGCGTGAATAAGGATGCTTATTCTGGCTATATCAACTTACTTTACTCGCCAAGCAAACCGCTGACCTTTGGGGTCGAGTATATGTACGCCAAGAACAGTAAAGAAAATGGCGATGATGGGGATTTGAGCCGCATCATGTTCTCGGCTAAGTATGTGCTCTAATCTTACTTGCTTGCGATAAAAACTAAAAAGGAGACCTTAGGTCTCCTTTTGCATTAAGCGAGTCACATATGTGTAGCGCTTAATCTAATAGATTGTTTTCGCGAACATATTGTTCGAAATCTGTGCAGCCACCAACGTGTTTTTCATCGACAAAAATCTGCGGTACGGTTTCAACTGGCTTACCGACAGTTTTCTCTAAATCTGCTTTAGAGATGCCTTCTGCGTGGATATCGACATATCTGAACTTAAAGTCATCACGTTTTTCAACGAGTTGCTCAGATAATTGTACAGCACGAACGCAATAAGGACAGCCTGGACGGCCAAAAATAACAACGAACATAATAGCTCCTTAGGATTACTTTAGTCGTTTTATACCATAGGCCTAAGTGAATTGATAATGTCAGCCGCGTTTATTTTCAGTTTGATAGCGGCCTTGATAATCAAAATAGCTTTCGAGCAGATCCCAGCCTTTTTTATGTTTCTTCAGTAGCAAGAGATCGGGCATGCGGAATTTATCCGCGTCACTGATTAACTCTGCCACCTTAGTGTACTTTTTGGGTTTTAATCCCGGCGTTCGGCTATGGGGAAAGATGAATAAGGCATATAGGGCTCGCCACTGGGCCGGCGTTTGCAATTTAAAGCGGCGATTGAATTCATTGCCGTCGATATCGAGGTATTGCACTTTTAGATTGCCGTCTTCGTCGATGAGGCTCATATGCTGGCAGCGGAACAAATGATGGTGCTGCTGGCTGAGCACTTGGCGTAGGCGTTTATCGGGATCGATGAGGGTCGATTGGCAGTGCTGGCAAATGCGTGCGGCGATATCGTTCTCTTCACCGCAATCAGGGCAAGATTTTGATCTAAATCGAAAGTCGCACTGCAGCTTTTTACCTTGCTGTTCGACTATGCCCTGACAGCGGCGACCAAAGTGTTCGATAATGTCGCCATCATCGTCCGTGAGTCCCCAGAAAATATTGGCAAAATCGCACACAGGGCAATGCACTTGCACGGGTACCGATTTACTGTTGGGTTTCGCTTGCCCGACCTCAGGAAAATACAAGTCATAACCATTGGCAGCATAGTCGATGATAAGACAATCTTTTTTACCTTCAGCGATGCGTAAACCACGGCCGATCATTTGTTGAAACAGACTGACTGAGGCGGTAGGGCGCAAAATTGCAATCAAATCCACATGGGGCGCGTCGAAGCCTGTCGTCAACACAGCCACGTTGACCAAAAACTTAAGCTCTTGGGCTTTAAAGCGTTCAATCGTCGCATCTCGTTCATTGTCGTGCGTTTGTGCCGTGATAATGGCGCTCTGTGCAGCATGAGCTTGGTTGAGCAGGCCAAAAATCTCATTGGCGTGGCGCACCGTTGCCGCGAAGATGATAATGCCTTTTCTATGTTGGCCCAGTTCAATGAGCTGTTTCACTATCGCGGTAGTCGCGCGGCCGTAATGCCCCAGTAAATCGTTAACGTCGGCTTCGGCATATTCCCCATTCTCGTTGGCTTTGAGTTGGCTGAAATCGTACTGGGCACTTAAGCCATCAAACAGGGTTGGCGCTGTGAGGTAACCTTGTTTAATGAGTGGCCTGATGGGCAGTTCGAACACACAATGTTCGAACACAGCATGTTCGGGAGACCCCACTTTGCCGTGATAGTGTTGCTGATAAATCCAGCCAGTGCCAAGGCGATAGGGCGTAGCGGTGAGGCCGAGCAATCTTAATTGGGGATTTTTCGTGCGTAAATGATTGAGCACTTGTTGATATTGGCTGGTTTTTTCTAGGCTGACTCTGTGGCATTCATCAATAATCACTAACGAGAACGGCTGATCGAACTGCATTAACCCCCGCGCTGCCGATTGAATGCTGGCGACGACGGTTTTCCCCTCAGTGGCTTTTTGATTGAGTCCCGCCGCATAGATACTGGCTTGTGCCGTGAGTAGGCCTACTTTCTCGGCATTTTGAGCGACTAATTCTTTCACGTGGGTGAGTACTAAAACCCTGCCTTTGGCGATGCGCGCCAGTTCGGCGATCACTATGCTTTTGCCGGCGCCTGTGGGCAATACGAGTACGGCGGAAGCTTGGCTTTGCCTAAAATGGGCGATGGCGGCATTAACCGCTTGCTGTTGATAGTCTCTGAGTTTGACTGACACGCTGATAAAAATCTATGCTGAATAAAAGTGAGGTCGCAAGCTTAACATAACAGGTAAAAAAAATGCCCCTGGTTGGAGGGGCAAGCTAGAGAAAGGAGCAATCACACACTCTCTCAACAGGGTTCACTGTTAACCTGAGGTTTAAAAAGGGAGGTTCAGGTTACGCTTAGCCTATTGGGCATAGACTAAGCGTTGTGGACGTTGTTCGTCACTCGGATATTACTCAGTACGATTCAAGCGTGATTCAATCAAGGTCTCGATCACAGCTGGATCGGCCAAGGTTGATGCATCCCCTAAGTTGGTCACTTCGTTAGCGGCAATCTTACGCAGGAAGCGGCGCATGATCTTGCCCGAACGTGTCTTAGGTAAGCCCGTCGCCCATTGGATGAGATCTGGTGTTGCCAGCGCACCAATTTCTTTACGAACCCATTGACGCAGCTCTTGTCGTAGCTCTTCGGTTTCTTCAGTGCCGCGGGTTAGCGTGACGTACGCATAAATACCTTGGCCTTTAATATCGTGTGGGTAACCAACTACTGCTGCCTCGGCGACCAGTTCGTGTGATACCAGCGCACTTTCGACCTCTGCAGTACCTAATCTGTGGCCGGATACGTTGATTACGTCATCGACGCGGCCAGTGATCCAGTAATAACCATCTTCATCGCGGCGGGCACCGTCACCGGTAAAATACATGCCACGGAAGGTTTTAAAGTAGGTCAATACAAATCGTTCGTGGTCGCCATACACAGTCCGCATTTGGCCCGGCCAAGAGTCGAGTAACACTAAGTTACCTTCGTTCTCACCTTCTAAAATATTCCCCATGTTATCCACTAAGGCGGGTTGAACACCAAAGAACGGACGGGTCGCTGAGCCTGGTTTAGTGTCGGTCGCGCCTGGTAGCGGCGTGATCAAAATACCGCCGGTTTCAGTTTGCCACCAAGTATCGACGATAGGGCAATGTTCATGACCTATGACTTCATGGTACCAACGCCACGCTTCTGGGTTGATAGGTTCACCTACCGAGCCCATGATCCTCAGACTGCTACCATCGAACTTATCGAAGTGTTGTTTGCCTTCGGCCATCAGTGCGCGAATTAGCGTTGGCGCAGTGTAAAGAATGTTTACCTTATGGCGGTCAATCATTTCGCCTAAACGGGCAGGACTTGGGTGATTCGGTACGCCTTCATGGATAAGCACAGTCGCACCATTGGCGAGTGGGCCGTAAACCATGTAAGAGTGGCCTGTTATCCAACCCACATCCGCGGTACACCAGTACACTTCACCCGCTTTGTAGTCGAACACATATTCATGGGTCATAGACGCATAAACCATGTAGCCGCCTGTGGTGTGTAATACGCCCTTGGGATTACCGGTTGAACCTGAGGTATACAGCAGGAATAACGGTGATTCAGCGTCCATTTCCTCTGGTTGGCAGTGCTCAGATGCGGTTTCCATCAGCGAATGCCACCATACATCACGGCCTTCTACCCAATCGACTTTGCCACCCGTGCGTTTAAGCACTATGACTTTTTCAATGCTAGTGACATCAGGGTGTTTTAAGGCATCGTCAATGTTGCGTTTCAATGGGATAGCACGGCCACCACGCATACCTTCATCTGAGGTAATGATGACTTTGGATTTACCGTCAATGACGCGAGAGGCGATAGAATCCGGTGAGAAACCACCGAACACCACAGAGTGCACCGCGCCGATACGGGCACAGGCAAGCATAGCCACTGCGGCTTCTGGCACCATAGGCATATAAATCGTGACTATGTCACCGCGGCGCACGCCTTGGCTGCGCAACGCGTTAGCAAATTTACACACCTCTGCATGTAATTCACCGTAGGTAATTTTGCGTTGTTCGCTGGCGTTGTCGCCTTCCCAAATAATCGCCACGCGATCACTGTGCTCGGCTAAGTGACGATCTAAACAGTTGGCAGAAGCGTTCAGGGTGCCGTCATAAAACCAATTGATCGATAAGTTATGATCATCAAAAGAGGTCTTTTTAATTTTGGTATAGGGTTTAATCCAATCAATACGCTTGCCGTGTTCTCTCCAGAAACCTTCAGGATTGACAATCGACTCTTGGTACATTGTTTTATATTTATCGTTGTTTACAAGTGCATTGGCAGCGATATTGCCGGAGACTTTGTAGAGAGACTGCGAGCTCATAGGGCTTCCCTTTTGAAAAATTGCGTGGACTGAGTATGGTATGCAAGGGGGCGGCAACTCCATTAGACCTTGGTCTAGTTTTAAATTTTCCTTTATATTTAGTCTGTTGCATTAAAAATCCGGCTAGATTTTAGACAGGTTTTATCGCACAATAATCAGAAAAAAGAGCAAAGTATGAATTTAACCTTAGTCGTCGCCGTTATTGCCGTCTGTTATGTCTCGCTTTTATTCCTATTAGCGTGGGGGGCGGAGCGTTTGTTTAGCCGGATCACCAAAAAGCTACAAGTCGGTATTTATGGCCTGAGCTTAGCGGTTTATTGTTCCTCGTGGAGTTTTTTAGGCACTGTTGGCCAATCGGCTAAGGACCTTTGGTCTTTTTTACCGATTTTTATCGGCCCCATTCTGATTTTTACCTTAGGTTTTGGCATGTTACGCAAGATGGTATTAGTGTCTAAGGCACAAAATATCACCTCAGTGGCCGACTTTATTGCCGCCCGATACGGCAAATCCCAAACCTTAGCCGCCTTAGTCACCTTAATCGCCTTGTTTGGCATCATGCCTTATATCGCCCTGCAGCTTAAGGCGATGGTGTTCAGCCTTAACCTGTTTCAACCCGCAGACGATCCCCTCGATGGGGTGACGATTCCGCTACTGATCACGTCTTTATTAGCCATATTTGCCATTTTATTTGGTACCCGCAAACTCGATGCCACCGAGCATAATCCCGGCATGATGCTGGCGATTGCCTTTGAGTCTCTGGTGAAACTTGCTGCATTTTTGTTGGTCGGTGTTGTCATCAGTTTCGGGGTATTCGATGGTTTTGGGGATATTTGGCAGCAGGCCAATGCGCAGTCGTTGATCAATTATCCTAATCCTCGTATCGAAGCTTTAATGCCTGAGTTACTCGTCGGAATGGCGGCGTTTTTGTGTATGCCAAGGCAGTTCCATGTGATGGTGGTGGAATGCGCCGATGAGTCAGTGTTGTCAAAGGGACGTTGGTTATTTCCCATCTATTTAGCACTTTTTGGTTTATTCGTTGGACCGCTCGCATTAGCTGGGAAGATCATCCTTGGTGATTCAGTGTCGGCCGATACCTATGTGATTAATCTGCCTCTCGCCTTAGATCAGCCTTTGTTGGCTGTTATTGCTTTGCTGGGCACACTTTCGGCGGCAACCGGCATGGTGATAGTGGCGGTCGTGACCATCAGTGTGATGGTGAGTAACGAATGGCTAGTGCCTGTGATGCTGCGCACGGGCCATATTCGCGAGAAAAACTTCAGTCAGTTCTCGCACCTGTTACTAAATGCCCGCCGCTTAGCCATAGTGATTATTCTTGGGCTAGGTTATGGCAGTTATCTTGCCTTAGCCGACAGTGATTCTTTATCCCATCTCGGCATGTTGTCCTTTGGCGCTTTCGCCCAATTAGCGCCTGCCTTAGTGGGCGGGCTTTATTGGAAGCACGGCAATCGTGCTGGGGTATTTTTAGGGCTCGGCGTGGGCTTTATGTTGTGGTTCTACATCATGTTGCAGGGCATGACAGATGTGCAAAGTTCATCAGCGTTAGTATCGGGAGTCACGGGTGAGATAGGCTTGCTAGATGCGATAACGCCCAATGTGCGTGATGCTCTGACGGCACTTTTTGCCAATATCGCCTGTTATATTTTGGGATCGATTTGGTTTAGGGCGGGTGTGGCCGAGCGTATTCAGGCCAGTGCTTTTGTGAGCCCTGGCAAATTGAAGAACAGTGCCAATAAGAAAAATGGCCCGATTTCACAGCAGGACTTACTCATTCTCGCCAGTCGATTCGTTAGCCCAACACGCGCCTATGAAAGCTTTAGCCGTTTTTCGATTGATGCGGTAAAAAGTGATAGTTGGCATAAAGCAGCGCCGCCTGAGCTGATTTTCCACACAGAACGTTTATTAGCGGGCGTGCTTGGCGCCTCAAGCGCAGCGCTGGTGATGGATTCTGTGCTGCAAGGGCGTGATTTGGCGCTGGATGAAGTGTTCAGTCTAGTGGATGAAGCGTCATCGAAAATTATGCTCAGCCAAGACATGCTGCGCGGCGCGATTGAGCATGCCTATGAAGGCATGAGCGTGATAGATAGCGATCTCAATTTAGTAGCTTGGAATTATAAATATGTGGAGTTGTACCAATATCCCGATGGATTCTTGCAGCAGGGTATGCCCATCAGCGAAGTGATCCGTTTTAATGCGTCGCGGGGTTATTGCGGTGAAGGGGAAATTGAACAGCAGGTCGCCCAGCGGGTACAGCATATGCGTAATGGCACGCCACACACTTCTGAGCGCCATCGCAGAGACGGTAAAGTGATTAAAATTCAAGGTAATCCCATGCCAGACGGCGGCTTTGTGATGACCTTTACCGACATTACTCAGTATCGCGAGCAGGAGCGCGCGCTACTCGAAGCCAATGAAACCTTAGAAAGCCGCGTTAACGAGCGTACCTATGAATTAGCCATGTTGAACAGTGAGTTACTGGAAGCTAAGGCGCAGGAAGAAATCGCCAACGCCTCTAAAAGTCGCTTCTTGGCCGCCGTCGGCCATGATTTAATGCAGCCGCTTAATGCTGCGCGGTTATTTACCGCATCTTTATCTCAGTATCCTAATCTCGATCGTGAGGCCAGAACCACCTTATCCCATGTGAATAGCTCGCTTAAGATCGCTGGCGAGTTGCTTACCGATCTGCTGGATATTTCGAAACTTGATTCCGGCATGGTGGAGGTGAATCGCCGTGACTTTGCGATTTCAGAACTGATCAATGGCTTATCCGTGGAATTTGAGGCGATGGCGGCGGACAATCAAATCCGTTTTAAGATGGTCCCATGCAGTGCGACTGTTAATTCCGATCCTTCGCTGTTACGGCGTGTCCTACAAAACTTTTTAACCAATGCCTACCGTTATGCCCGCGGTGGCAGAGTGTTATTTGGTTGTCGCCATCGTGGCCATTACCTTGAGATCCAAGTGTTAGATACAGGTTGTGGTATTGATGAAAAAGAAACCCAAGAAATTTTTAAAGAATTCAAGCGGCTGAATAATCCTAAGAGCAACAATGTCAGCGGCTTGGGCTTAGGTTTAGCTATTGCCGATCGCATCAGTAAAGTGCTGGAACACGGTATTCAGGTTTCATCCCATTTAGGCCGCGGCTCGGTATTCTCTATTTGTGTGCCGCTCGGGGAGACAGTGCGTCAGCCGCAAGTGAAGGCGTTGCCGTCGCTGCTGCAGCCGTTATCGGGTATCAAAGTGCTGTGTATCGACAACGAAGAGGCGATTCTGGCGGGGTTAGAAAGTCTATTAAGTCGTTGGCAATGTGAGGTTATTTGCGCAAAAGATTTATCTGATGCACGCATTAAGCTAGGGCTGAAAGGCGTTGCGCCCGATATTGTGCTCGCCGATTACCACTTAGATGATGGCCAAAATGGCGTTGATGCGATGGACGGTATTCGTGCCCTGTATGGCAAAAACTTGCCCGGTATTTTGATCACCGCCAATACCCGCAAAGAGCTGGTGGAAGATGTGCAGCGCCGCGGCTATCACTATATGGCGAAAATGATAAAACCTGCGGCGCTGCGCGCCTTGATTTCGAGCTTAGTGAAATGAGCTGAGTCTGAGCAACTAAGTCTAATCAGCTTAGTTAAACCAGCTTAGAAACATAAGTTGAGTGGCATCGGTACATTAGCCTGAAACCCAGATAATCCGCGTAGTTGCGATGCGGATTATCTGGATTAAACACTTCACTAGATACTGGTTTAGCACTTTGCAAGAGAAAATAGGCTAGAGGTTAGTTATCGTTGCTTCGTTCATCCCCAACCAAATGAATGATCAGAGTTTGAAAACAGCGAGTTTGCTGTTTAAATTCAGTGATAACTCCGCCAAACTTTCACTTTCTTGGGCGAGATAGGTTGCCGATTCGGAGACTTCAAGCGCTGAGTTATTAATCCCGCACACGTTTCTGTTCATGTCTTCAGCGACCACACTTTGCTCTTCTGCGGCGGTAGCGATATGGGTTGCCATGTCACTCACATGTTTGATATGGGTAACGATAAGCGATAAATCACCTCCCGCTTTTGCCGATTGACTCACACTGTTTTCTGCTAAAGCTCGGCTTGCATCCATTGCCTTAGCGGCGCTTACGGCCCGTTGTTGCAATAATGAAATCGTGTTCTGAATTTCTTCAGTCGATTGCCTAGTGCGACTGGCAAGTTGCCTCACTTCATCGGCGACCACTGCAAACCCTCGTCCTTGCTCGCCAGCGCGGGCGGCTTCAATGGCGGCATTCAATGCGAGTAAGTTAGTTTGATCTGAAATCGCGCTGATAACAGAGGTGACCTCGCTGATCTGCATGACTTCCTCTTTGAGCATGTTCACTTGGTCTGTCGCTTGCTCCACTTCTTTGGCAAGAGCATGAATACCATCTACGCTGGCGTGAACATCTTGGTCGCCAAGGCCAGCTTCCCAGGTGGCTTCTTTGGTATCTTTGGCTGTGCTCTCCGCATTGTTTGCCACATCAGCGATAGTGGCGCTCATTTCATTCATGGCGGTGGCAAGCTGGGCAAGTTGATCCCGCTGATTATTTACTGCTTGATTAGTTTCCTCTGCGGTTGAGGCGATGCGAGCCGAGGCCTGGGCAACATGATCAGCGCTATGACTCGCTTCCTGTAAGGTGCTACGAATCGAGCCAATGCTTTGGTTGATGTTTCGGGCTAAAGAGCCAAGCTCGTCTTTACCATAGACCTTTAATTGCGTAGTTAAATCCCCCTTAGTGATAGCGAGCATCGCCTGATTCACATCATCCAATGGCCGAGTAATAGAGCGGCTAATGGCATAACCTAGCCAAGCCATAAGCACAATAATGACAAATGTAATACCACCCATGGTGAGGTATTCATGCCAAATGGTGGCTTCGATATCTTGGAGTAACATACCTGAGCCTAAGATCCAGCCCCAAGGTTTAAATCCCATGACGAGTGAGATTTTTTGCGCCGATTTTCCATTAGCTGTCATCCAGCGGTATTCGACTAGGCCTTGTTTGCCATCACGGCCGAGTTCGACCATTTTGTACCAGTAGTTTTCTTCGCCTTGATTGCCCATCTGTTGCCCAACCAATTCTCTTTTGATGGGATGGACGATGACGCGCCTCGATTCATCAATCACAAATAAGTAGTTATCACCATCAAAGCGCATGTCGTTCAACATGTCCTTAGCGGCTTGTTGTGCTTGCTCTAAGGGCTGTGATTGGGATAAAGCCTGAATGCGGCTGCTGGCGAGGGACAATACGGCATTAAGCCGTGCTTCCCGCTCCGCCATCAGATTGTGCTTTAAAGCGGTAACAGAAATAACGAGTAAAATTAAGGCGCCTGCGAGGGCGATAATGAGCTGTAATGCGAGTTTGCGATTGACGGCTATGTCAGCGAGTTTGAACATATGATCTCCATGTCTTGGTGTAGCTATTTAAGCCATTCCTCAGCTCAATTTGTTGGCGGATATTGGCGAAAGATGTGTGGGGTAAAGTTAGCGATATAAGCATTGCTGGCTTTGGATAAATGTCCAGTTGCTAGATTAAATTAATGGGCTAAATTGCGGAGTTTTAATGGAAATTGTGAGCAATGTTGCAATTGCAATCTTAGCGCTTTTAGCTATCGAGAGGATGCGAGGTTTGTATTCTGGGTAAGACTGCCGAGTGACTTAACATCGCTGCATAGTTTAAACCCTTGCGCACTTTTAACGATGCGCAGAGGGTTATCTATTTGAAGGATGATTACGTTGAAGGCTTATGCTGTTGGTATTAACCGTGGCTGATAAGTTTTGGCTCGGCACAGGCGGATGATGCCTTAATGCTTGTTGCAACTAGCTTCATCGCACGGGTGAGTTGGCTTAATTGCGCCGGGCTAATCACATAGGGCGGCATGATATAGATAAGGTTGGCGAAGGGGCGAACCCACACGCCTAAATCAACAAATTGTTGCTGCAACTCTGCCGTGTTGACGGGTTCGTGCATCTCTAACACGCCGACAGCGCCGAGCACTCGCACATCTTTTACGCTGGGTAAGTTAATCGCATCCTTAAGTTCTAAGCGCATTTGCTGCTCGATAGCGGCCACTTGCGCTTGCCATTCATTGCGATTGATTAAGTCTACGCTTGCACACGCGGCCGCGCAGGCCAGCGGGTTACCCATAAACGTCGGCCCATGCATAAACACGCCGGCGGGAGATTGGCTGATTCCTTGGGCGACGTTATCGGTACATAGCGTTGCTGCTAGGCTGATGTAACCGCCCGTTAGCGCTTTACCTAAACATAAGATATCTGGGGTAATATTGGCATGTTCATAGGCAAACAGCTTACCGGTTCGGCCAAAACCCGTGGCGATTTCATCAAGGATAAGCAGCACATTATATTCATCACACAGGGCACGAAGACCCACTAAATAATCTGCGCTGTAGAAACGCATTCCGCCTGCGCCTTGCATGATCGGCTCTACGATCACAGCGGCAATCTCATGGTGATTAATGCTTAATATGTCGCGCATTGCTGTTAAATCATCGGCTTGTAAGGCTTCGCCAAAGGCGGTTTGTGGTGCAGGCACAAAGGATTGCTTAGTGACCGCATCGCCGAACATAGTGTGCATGCCACCTTCGGGATCGCACACGCTCATGGCGGCAAAGGTATCGCCGTGATATCCCTTCTTAACGGTAAGAATACGTTGTTTTAGCGGTAGATCTTGATGTGCGATTTGTTCCTGCGAGCTTTGATCTTGCCAACTCTTTCCTTGTAAGCTTTGACCTTGCCAATATTGCAGCGCCATTTTGATCGCCACTTCCACTGAGATAGAGCCAGAGTCGCATAAAAAGACTTTCGTCAGCGGCTCGCAGGTCATAGCGATAAGTTTTTTACACAGTTCAATGGCGGGCTCATGGGTGATGCCGCCAAACATTACATGGCTCAGCTGATGCAGTTGTTTTTGCATCGCGGTTAATATCTCGGGATGCGCATAACCGTGCACGCAGGCCCACCATGAGCTAGTGCCATCGACTAGCTTGCGGCCATCGACGAGTTCGAGCTCGCAGCCCTTTGCGCTATGTACACCAAAAACAGGAAGAGAACGGGTCATTGAGGTGTAAGGATGCCAAATATGGGCGCTATCAAAATCAAAATCGAGTAAATTGCGCATAAATGCTCACTAGGTTGGTGGTAAAGTAGCCAATAGTAAACTGAGTTCACTGGTTGGCGTTGACAGTTTAAGGGCTGAGGTTATCCTAGCCAAGATAAAAGACAGAATAAAAAGGGTGTTCAATGTCGCAGTTGCAAGTTCGTCATGATTGGAAGCGGGAAGAAATCGAAGCCTTATTTGCGCTGCCGATGAATGATTTGTTATTTAAAGCCCACAGCATTCACCGTGAAGTGTACGATCCCAATGAAGTGCAAATTAGCCGCTTGTTATCGATTAAAACCGGTGCTTGCCCTGAGGATTGTAAATACTGCCCGCAGAGCGCCCGTTATGACACAGGTTTAGAGAAAGAGCGTTTGCTGGCAATGGAAACTGTGCTGACCGAAGCGCGCAGTGCTAAAGCCGCGGGGGCATCTCGTTTCTGTATGGGCGCCGCTTGGCGTAACCCGAAAGAAAAAGACATGCCGTACCTTAAGCAAATGGTACAAGAAGTCAAAGCCTTAGGCATGGAAACCTGCATGACGCTTGGCATGCTTTCTGAAGAGCAGGCGAACGATTTAGCTGGCGCAGGCTTAGATTATTACAACCACAATTTAGATACTTCGCCTGAATACTACGGCGATGTGATCACCACTCGTACCTATCAAAATCGTTTAGATACCCTGACACATGTGCGTGCCTCTGGCATGAAAGTGTGTTCTGGCGGGATTGTCGGCATGGGTGAAAAGGCGACGGATCGTGCAGGCTTACTGCAACAGCTGGCCAATTTACCCCAGCATCCTGATTCAGTACCGATCAATATGTTAGTCAAAGTGGCGGGCACACCTTTTGAGAAGCTTGACGATCTCGATCCACTCGAGTTCGTGCGTACCATTGCCGTGGCACGTATTTTAATGCCACTTTCGCGCGTGCGGTTATCGGCGGGGCGCGAAAATATGAGTGATGAACTGCAGGCTATGTGTTTCTTTGCTGGCGCCAACTCGATTTTCTACGGTTGTAAATTGCTGACCACGCCAAACCCAGAAGAAAGCGATGATATGGGGCTATTCCGACGTTTAGGCTTACGCCCAGAACAGGGCGCTGCGGCAAAATTGGAAGAAGAAAGTGCTGTTCTAGCCAAAGCCGCGGCCTATCAAGATAAGTCATCGGCACAATTCTATGACGCGGCGGCTTTGTAAGCACACTGACTTCATGTTGTTTGACGTATATCTTGAATAACATATCAATCCTGTCGGCGCAGTCTGTATTGACTGCGGCCAACAGGTTTATTCAATGTGTTCTATTCCTAAGATAAATCTGCTTAAATCGCACACTCTTGAGGCTAAATTGATGAGTTCTCTGCTTGAGACTAAAATTGCCGCCCGTCAGCATGCTCTGCGTGAGCAAGGATTACTGCGCCAACGTAAAGTGCTGAGTGTCGATTGCTCCCTTAATTCCAATACATCGATTTCGAGCCCACGTTTTGTGTTTGAAGGTCGCACTTATGTCAATTTCAGTAGTAATGATTATTTAGGTTTATCCCGCGTACCTGAGCTCGCTGAGGCCTTGCACCTTGGCGCACAAATCTACGGTGTGGGCAGCGGCGCATCGCCCTTAGTGACAGGTTACTGTGACGCACATTTGGCGCTGGAGCGTGAACTTTGCGCCTTAACGGGACATGAAGCGGCATTATTATTTTGCTCGGGCTTTAGTGCTAATACGGCGCTAATGAAAACCCTATTTGATCAACACGATATTGTGGTTGCCGACAAACTCGTACACGCCTCAATTATTGATGGTTTGCAAGATAGTGGCGCGCAGCTGAAACGTTTTTTACATAATTCCTTAGAAAGCGCTGAGCGGTTACTCGCTCGACATCACACATCGGCGTTAATCACTGAAAGCGTGTTTAGCATGGACGGAGATTGCGCACCGATTGCTGAGTTATCGGCGCTTTGTCAGCAAAATAACACTTGGTTGATTGTCGATGATGCCCATGGTTTTGCGGTGCTCGATGGTTATCACAATGATGATGCCGCCAAGCTTATCGATGTGCAAGTGGTCACTTTTGGTAAAGCATTAGGTTGCCAAGGTGCGGCCGTGTTGGGGAGTCAGGCGCTGATCGATTATTTAGTCAGTAACGCCCGTGAATACATTTACTCGACCGCCTTATCGCCCGCCAATGCCGCATTAGCGTTAGCCGCTGCTCAGTACTGCACAGCACATCCCGAGTTACAGCAAAAACTGCATGAGAATATCACGCTGTTCAAACGATTATGCCTTGAGGCGAATGTGCCCCTTTTAGGTTCAGATACCGCGATTCAGCCGCTGGTCATTGGTGATGCGCGGCAAACATTGCAAGTAGCCGAGGAGCTAAGGGCTGCAGGGATTTGGGTTGGCGCGATTCGCCCGCCGACCGTGCCTGTGGGCTCAGCACGTTTACGCATTACCTTAACGGCAGCCCATGCCGTGGAAGATATCGCGGCCTGTGCTGCGCAATTAGCTCAAGTGCTCAGTCGCATCGGTGTGCCGCTTGTGACTGAACGACAAGCTACGGATGATCACAGATAAATGTACGCTATAGAACGCGTT
This sequence comes from Shewanella septentrionalis, assembly GCF_025370265.1. Classification (NCBI taxonomy): domain Bacteria; kingdom Pseudomonadati; phylum Pseudomonadota; class Gammaproteobacteria; order Alteromonadales; family Shewanellaceae; genus Shewanella; species Shewanella septentrionalis. Next base: position 15,647 of record NZ_JAMTCC010000055.1, read on the forward strand.
ATTCTATTGAATTTTAAGTTTTTATGGTTGAGTGTTAACTGCAATGCCAAGCCCGATTAAATCCAGCAAGCCCAACGCGAGTAAATTAAGCTCTAACGTGCTCAAATCTAGTGAGCCCAGCTCTTGCGGGTCAATATCTCACGAGATGAATGTGAGCGAATCTGCTGTAATACCAGCTTTTGAAAAACAAGCGATTGCAAAACTAGCTGTGGGAAAAAGAGCAATTGAGAAAGTAGCCAATACACACGGCGCTCAGATTGCCGAACGATTCTCTGCAGCGGCCCATAGTTATCAAGACCATAATCAGTTACAGCGTCTGAGCGCCGCCAGTTTACTCAGTGAGTTTACCGCCAAAGGTCATCTGTTGGACATTGGCGCTGGCCCTGGGACCGATTTTTCGGCGCATGATTTTGCACATCACTCTGAGCATCACGCTGAGCAGAGTTTGATGCAAAATCCACAGACGACTGTGTTTGCTGTGGATATCGCCCTTGGCATGTTGCACAAGCTGAAACAATCTTATCCCGATTATTACGGCGTGTGCGCCGATGCCGAGTGTTTACCCTTTGTCGATGGCTGCATCGATGTGATTTATTCGAATCTGGCTTTGCAATGGTGTGGGAATTTCGCCGCTGCGGTCACCGAAATGGCGCGAGTGCTTAAGCCAAATGGCGAGTGTCATTTGAGCCTAGTAGCGCAGGGAAGTTTGAATCAATTAGCCGAATTAGGCTTAAGAGTGAATGACTTTTCGACGCTAGAGTCGCTAAAAGCGGCATTTAAACTCGATACATGGCAGTCGTTAGAGGTGCAGCTCATTCCTATGACAGTGCATTTTGATACGCTCAAAACCTTACTCTATTCTATTAAAGGGGTAGGTGCATCGGTGCAATCGGTCAGCTCAAGCCATTCAGCTCATTCAATCAGTTCAGCCAACTCAACCCGTTTAATTGACTCAACAACGCAAGCAGCAGGAGAAGTTGCTGGTGCAATAGCCGCTGCAGATTTAGCTCCGCGGCTGCGTGGTCGCCAAGATTGGCTGGCCATGCAGGCCAAAGCCGAATCTTTACGTGTACCCCAAGGTTTACCGTTAACCTATCAGATAGTGCAGATACGTGCTCGGCGCGGGATATAACAGTTTCGCGCTATGTTTAAGCTAAAGCAGTGTTTCAGCTACAGCAATCATCATGCAAATATATTTAGCATTGGTGAGCGATAGGGGCTTTAGTGTGTAGATTTATGGATCGGGTGCTTTTAGCTTCATCCAGAGTGTATTTCATAAAGACCACTCAGTAGCGACAGATAAGGATCTAATATGTTTTTTGTAACAGGTACAGATACCGACAGTGGTAAAACCTTAGTTTCATCGGCGCTGTTAACCGCAGTAAACCGTTTGGGCGCGATAGCCAGCGCTGACTCGGCTGTGAGTATTTTGGCTTCTAACACGCTGTCTACCTTAGGTGTTAAGCCCATCGCCTCGGGCTGTGCGCAAACTTCCGAAGGCTTACGTAATGCCGATGCGCTGCAACTGATGACGTCATCTTCACTAAAACTGGCCTATTCCACCATCAATCCTTTTACCTTCGAGCCTGCGATTGCGCCGCATATTGCAGCCGCCCAAGTGGGCGTGAGTTTAGCGCCTGAAGCCATTATCGAAAGCTTGGATTTAGCAGCGTTTGCTCAAGCGGATTTTTGTTTGATTGAGGGCGCGGGTGGCTGGCGCTTACCCTTAGGCGAGGGCCGATATTTATCGGAAGTGGTACAGAAATTAGAACTGCCAGTGTTACTGGTGGTGGGCATGAAACTCGGCTGCTTAAATCACGCACTGCTGACTCAAGAGGCGATATTGGCTGACGGGCTTAAGATTGCTGGCTGGGTCGCCAATAGTGTCGACCCGAATATGAGTATGTTTGCGGAAAACTTGGCGAGTCTTAAAGAGATGATGTCAGCGCCTTTCCTCGGCTGTGTGCCTTTTCTTGATGCTCCCAGTGCTGAAAATGCCGCCGATTATCTTAATACTTCGCCGCTTTTTCAAAGCGCAGAGGCTAATGCATAGGCAGTGCCTAACTAATGTTTAGCCGCTTAATACTTTCAGCTAAGTGCTATCGTAATGTTTTGAGACAATAAGCCTCACATTAGGTGAGACTTATTTCTATCAAGTGTCCCGTCCTGAAATATGTTGACATAAAGAGGACTTCTTTATGACAACATCAATTAACTCAAGCCGTAAGCGCACACAACGAGATTACACCTTAGCCTTTAAATTAGGCGTTGTAGAGCGTGTTGAAAAAGGCGAAATGACGTACAAACAAGCCCAAGCTCGTTTTGGTATTCAAGGCCGTTCAACCGTACTCGTTTGGCTTAGAAAACATGGTAGACTCGATTGGTCGAAACCTTTTCAGCATCCCCTTATGCCTAAGTCAAAAGAAACCCCTGCCGAAACGATCAAGCGCCTTGAACGTGAGTTAGCAGAAGAGAAACTGCGTAACAAAATCCTCAATGGCATGGTTGATATCATGGACAATGAATATGGAGCAGGCCTCAGAAAAAAGTACTTATCCGGTACGTCTGGCAAGCAAAAAGCAACGGAGAAATAAACCTCGCAGCCGCATGTCGTGCTGCGGGTATGTCGAGGCAAGGTATTTATCAGGCAGTTGCTCGAATGGAAAGTCATAGAGCTGAGCTATCGATCATCAAAGACTGGGTTCAGTACTGGCGTAAATATATGCCAAGGTTA
>NZ_JAMTCC010000056.1:0-18005 GCF_025370265.1 Shewanella septentrionalis
CAGTATGAGTTAGGGGTTCTACTCTAACCAAGAATAGGGCAAAGATTTGTTAGCCCAAAGCTCATGAAAAATGATCGCGTTCGCGCGTGAACCAGACTAGACAAGTCTGATTCAGTGCAATGATTTTTGTAATCCCTCATGGTCAGGTCTTACTTTTGGGTGCCCATTACTTTATGTATCTCAAATTATCAGACAGCAAAGAGCTGACCTTCGAACCGTGGCAAGCTTTGGGGCATAACCATGTTAGCCCAAAGCCAACGCAAACTGACGGTGTTTTGCGCGTGAATCAGACTAGGCAAGCCTGATTCACCAACACGGATTGGGACAAAAATGAGTTAGGTTATTAGCTCTAACTAATGAGTTTCGGATTACAATTTCTATGGCTTAAGGCCAATATATGGGATTTGTTTAGAGTGTAGTGCTTATTGAGGTTTGTATGTTCCTTGGTCACTGGAAAATGGTTGCCTCGCCATGTCACTACAGATGATATTGAGGTGGTGTGTGAGCTAACACCGCATTAGTGATCGTGACAACAAGCCCCATTTTCAGGGCTTTTACGTGATTAATGTTATGCAAATCCACAATATTGAGTTCACGATTGATATTTATAGATTTCTTGTTGGTATTTTAGTTAAATAATATCATTACAGTCATTGGTTACTTTCACCAATTCCACGGAGCGGTATTTTGCTAATTCTCCATTTGTCAGACATCCACTTTCGCAGATCTGAAGTTTCAACAGCTCAAGATCCTAACTATCACTTACGCAATGAACTGCTGCGAGACGCAGAAGCACAGTGCAGAGAATTAGGCGCTCCGGATGTAGTTCTTGTGTCTGGAGACATTGCTTTTGCAGGTCAAATTGAAGAGTTCTCATTTGCAACTGAATGGCTAAAGGAACTTTGCGATCGATGTGGATGCCCGCTAACTGCGGTGTTTGTTGTGCCTGGGAATCATGATGTAGTAAGAGCTAAAGCAGATAGTCCGATAGTGCAATCGATGCATTTAGCTATAAAAACTGCAGCTCATCCGCGGGATGAAATTACTAGATTGTTCTTAGATGATGAGGGGCCACGTCTTCTGCTGGATAGTTTAGGGAATTATAACAACTTCGCATTACAGTTTTTTTGTGATTTATATGCGCCTAATAGAACAATAGCGAAACGTGGTATTCAGTTAAATGATGGTTCAATATTACGTCTGTGGGGATTGAATACTGCGTTAGTCTCAAGTAGTAAAGACAAAGAAGCCGAATTGTTCGTTGACTCATCTTGCTTTCAAATACCGAATGAAGCAGGTGTTGTAAATCTAGTTATGGCGCATCATCCATTTAATTGGCTCAGAGAAGGCCCAGCACTTGAAGATCACCTTAATGATGTGGCTGCAGTTCAAATATTTGGCCACACGCATACAAATAGAGTAAATTTAAATCGAGATTATGTGCGTTTTTCTGCTAGCGCAGCAAATCCTGAAAGACATGAGGCAGGTTGGGAACCTGGTTACAACTTAATAAAATTAGAAGTTTCTACTGCACCAACTCGAGTGCTTAAAATCGAGGGACACATTCGGGTTTGGCAAACATCTCCTGGAAAATTTATTCCTAAACAAGATCGATCGTCACCAGTGTATAGGCATGACATACAAATCGGGGCATGGGCTGGTCAGTCTAATCAGAAAAAGACTGTGGAGGCAAATGTTGTCCAGACATCGACGGAACCGGAGCTGCCACAAATGGCTGCTGAACAAGAATTTGAACTTAGAGAGTTGGCACTCAAGTTCTATAGATTATCTTTCAGTCAGAAGTCTGCAATAGCCGGAAGCCTTGGCTTATTTGAGGATTCAGATGTTTCTTTGCCTGACGTTGAACGCTTTAGGCGTGTGTTTATTCGAGCTCACGAGCGCGGCAAGCTGAAAGAGCTTGCTGCAGCTATACAGAATCACAAGTAACATAAAATGGAATAATAACAGTGAAATACACGTTTGCCGACAGATATGCTGAAGCCGGATTATCTCCTACTGCAGAGACAATTAAATCCCGCCAAGAACCTTTTAATCGCATTTTAGAAAATGTAACTGACGCTCAGATTCTAGAGTTGGTTGCTACCTACTATGGTAGTGAACAATTTGATTTAGAATGGTTTAGGGATGAGTTTGTTGAAAATGACGCGAGCTTCAGTTTGGTCGGCAATAGACGAGAAGCTAGAATTTTAGCAGCCTTAATACTCGACAAGTTAATTCAAGATGCGAATCGTTTAGCTGTTTTGGCAGTTTGCACTGGTTCTGTGAAGGGTTTACGCAGTGTAGAACAATGCGATTGGCTCATCGCTGAAGCTGAAAATGCTCTGCTGAGATTGTCAGTAACTGACAGAGAATATAAAGCAGTAGAACCGAAAATTACGCCGCTAGTAACACAAAAACTCCAAGAGGAAATTAATAATTTAGTTAGTAATCCTGACTGGCAAACTCTTGCAGGTTTGTTAGGGAAAATGCGCACTGAGGCACAATCTTCAACCAAAACGATATCAAATCAAATTTCTCAGTTGATTTCTCAATTAGATACTCAAGCTGAAATAATGCGTGAAGAAAGCCAAATGTTATGGTGGTTAATAGGCGGCTTTAGTAATGTTCTTGAATGCAGCTTTTCAGATTTAGATACTGATCAAACAGCAATAGCAAGTGCGGTAGATTTAGCTAATTTAACTAAATCAACTTTGGGGCCAGTAGCAATATCAACCATGCTCGAGAGAGCTATAAGCCAAGCAAAGAACAATAAAACAAAACAGCCACAAGCCTTTAATGCTGTTGTCGCAAAGCTCAACTCTAATCAATTGGGTTCATTGAAGATCAATAGCGATACACCAAATTGGATAAGTCCAGTTTCAACTGCCATTACTTTAGCTACAGAGTTTGGGTCAAGTGACTGGAGTAACAAATTCCAAGAACGTGTAGGTTTGGACAGCTCCATAATTCTGGAACCCAAGCAGCTAGCTGAACAGCTCTATAGAGAGTGCATCTTGGGACGATTAATAGAATGAGTGTAATTAATTCATCAGATGATGCTATTGACCACGAAGAGGAAGATCTTGATGTTTTTGAGACTACTCAGTCTCAAAGCGAGTCTAGTCAGGATAGCCTGCTAACTAAGCTACCTTCTTCAATGCTTCTTACCGTAGCTGATGCTGATTCTTTTTTGCGATGGCGAGATGCTACTATCATCGCAGTTATTGGTGAACGAAATGGCGGTAAAACAACGTTACTTACTGAGATTTATAACCAGTTCCTACGGGGTTCGTATGCTGACACTAGTTTTTGTCATAGTCGTACTTTGCTTGGTTTCGAGGAAAAATCCTTTCCATCAAGAGCAGATTCTCGCTTAACTAGGCCTGATACTCCAAGAACTTCGGTTCAAGATGGTTTGCGCTTCTTTCATCTCGCCGTTCTTGATAAAATAGACTTCAAAAGAAGGGACTTATTGATCACAGAACGAGCTGGCGAAACTTATCGTGAAGTCCGAGATAACCCCGAAAGCGCAGAAGAATTATTAGAAATTAGAAAAGCAGCTTACATCGTCTTCATACTTGATGGAGAGAGGGTTGCTGACTTTCGGCGTCGAGCTGAGGCGTTTTCATCCGTGAGAGGAATGATTAAGTCTGTTATTGAGACACAGAATATTGAAAATAAAATTGAAATTCAATTAGTTACAACAAAGTGTGATTTATTTGAATCGGACCAGAAACATAGAATCATTTTGGCTCTTGAGACGTTTGAGCAGCAGTTGGCTGAGATGCTTAGTGTAAAATGCAATTTTAAAGCCCATAGGACCATAGCAAGGAATCCTAAATTAGGAGTCAGGACAACAGAAGGATTAGATGTATTACTTCGTAGTTGGCTCAATATGGCAAAACCGAAATTAAAATCTGAAATTAATGTTCCATTATTAGAAAGTGAATTTGATAAACTTTTTTTTAGACGGGAGTCAAAGTGAACTCTGAATTTGTGATTATGGGATTGCCAGCTTCGGGGAAAACTACATTTTTAGCCGCTCTGTGGCATTTGGTTGAATCAAAAGAAGTTGATAGTTTGCTCACACTTCATGGTTTTTCTGGTGATTTTGCTTATTTGAATCGAATTTCGGAGGCATGGAGATCATTTGCACCTGTGCCAAGGACGTCCCAAGGTGGTGAAACTAATATATCGCTTCAACTAATAAATTCGCAAACAGAGCAAAAATGTAAAGTAATGTTCCCTGATTTAGCTGGTGAAACATTTGATTCCCAAGTAGAACATAGAGTTGTCAGAGCGGATTTTGTAAACAGATTTAATCAAGAAACCGGTATACTTTTCTTCATTAACTCGGATGTGAAGGAAGACAGCCTGAGCATCAAAGAATTGAATGAAAGACTTCAAGGTATAGAGTCCGATGCTAAGGTCCCAACGCAACCAGCACAAGAATGGGCGCCGAAGTTTATACCTGAACAAGTGAAGGTTGTTCAGTTACTCAGCGACCTCGTGACATATCCATTTGAACCTTGTAAAAGGCGTTTAGCCGTTCTTATCTCTGCTTGGGATCTTGTAACTCCCGTAACGTTAAGTCCTTCAGAATGGTTAATGAATAACATGCCATTGGTGCATCAATTTTTAGAGGCCAATACAGATTATTTTGTTTACCAAGTTTACGGTGTGTCAGCACAGGGTTTGGATTTTAGTAACGATACAGCTGTAGAGTCCGCTGCTGATTTAGTTCCCAGCCGTAGAATCAAAATTACAAATCAAGATGGCGAAGGTCATGATTTAACAAGCCCATTAATTTGGTTAATGTCGGCCGAATTATGAAAATCGATCAATGCTTGTTCGGCTATGACGATGGACATCGTTTACTGGCCTCATCGTTACCTCTTGAATCAGAAACATCACTTCTTACCGAGTTAAGTGACCTTGCGCCAGGAACAATTTTTGGTTCATCTGATGGATATTGGACCGGTCTGCCTGTTCCTAGTATAGGTCGCTATGTATTAATGAGAACTTGGCCTGCGCCAGAGATGCCGAGACCAGGATGTGTTTGGACCCATGGGATATTTATTGAGCCTAAGCATTTTGAATCAGTTAGTAATTTATCCATCTTTATAAGGTTCTTTAGAAAACCAAGTGATATCGCCGACTGGGGTAGCTATAAGGTTCAGATCGAAGCAGAACTCGGGCGTCCAGTGCGTTTCGAACCGAATATGTTGATCGAAAATGAAGTGCTCAGTGGACTTATTCGTTCACTTTACTCAACTTCTAAAGCGCTTGTTGTAACTGAGCAGTTTAAAGATCTAGATAATGCGTTTTTTTCCATTTGGTCACAGCAATGGCCTCGGTTAAGGCGAAATTTTCGTTTTCAAACTGCTGTTTCTCGATCGCTATCAGTAAGAGGAAGCTCGCGTTTTGATATTTTTCCAACTCTTGAATCCCCAGAACAAGATCAGTTAACTGTTAGTAGAGATAATGATGAGTGGATTCATACTGCACTTGACAGTATCAGGGACCCAAATAGCAATGGGCTCAGAGAATTTTTGTGGAGGTATGGCAGCGGTGTCAAGCGACAAAGAGGTTCTTTTCGGCCACTTACAGAGATTTTTCTTTTAGTTGAGTCTAAAGGAAATAATTCAGCAAAAAAAATATTTGATATTATTATTAAATATTTTACAAACGCTGATGATGCGGTAAATCTTAAACAAGATATTATAGATGGATATCTCTGCAGTGACATTCAGGTTAATTTTATTTATTTAGTGGTCGCAAGTAACTATTTGATAAACATTCCACTTTTATCGGATAGAGGCATAGCTAATTTGGAGAAAACTTGGCTTAATAGACCGGAGTTTATTTTAAAACTTCTAAGAGATGCTTTAGATAGTAATAGTCATTTCTGTAAATTATTATCTGAAAGCTTGTTGGGTATCGTTCAAACAAATGACTTTTGGAAATTACCTAAATTAGATTATTTAGTTGCTAGAAATATTGTTATCAAGAATCCAAAGCTTCTCTTTGATAATGTTAGTATTCTAAGAGATGAAGATCTTGTACAACTGATTTCATCAATTCCTGAAGAGGCAAATGGATTAGCTGAATTCATTCATGAGCTAACCCTTAGAAACAATAGTGAGTTGGTTTCCAACTTACTTGATAAATTTCCTAAAACTACTTTAGAAAGCTTTGTTTGTAGAGCAAATGACAGTGAATATAAAATTCAAGGAAGCGTGTGGGTTGACGTCATAATCGAGCGTTCATACTTGCTTTTTGAATACGATGTAGTTGAATCTGTGAGCAGAGCTAGCTTAGTTTTTTTAATATGCAGATCTCAAGAGTGGTTTTCACCACTAGTTTACTCGAAGGACACTAGTTTCTGGTTCGATGCATTTTATAAATCAGTCATCGACGTAAGTTCGGAAGATGAGGATCTCTTCTGTTGTTTCTTACTTATCTTCGCATGTAAGATGGGAGGAGATTCAGGATATAAAGCCATTGAAAATGTTTACGATAGAATTCATCAAAAAGTCCTCAAATCTCAACTACGTAGGGATGCTAGAGAAATGCTTATGCAGAGATTGCCTAGCATAGGACTGTACCGCAATTGGGATCTTGGATTTCGGTTACGATTTGCTGTTACTAAAGCATATATAGATTGGCGTTGGCCTAGTAGTAGTTATGGGTTGTTAGCAAAGGATAAGAGAAACAGGGCATTTTTAGAAGAAGTTGTACTGGATTTCGATTTCGATAGTGCCTTCGAATACTTCTATGCTTTAAATAGGTAAAGTTATTTAGAATCAGTTATTTTGGCGATGGGATTATGCATTAAAGCTAAAGTCTGGGGATTTTCTACATCCCTAGACGATTGATAAAAAAATGTTCGATTTCAGTCAAAAGCGGCTTGCAACGAATTGACTATCTTTATTTGTATTGTTCGGCTTCCTTTAAAGCTTAGAATCGCCACTACTTAACTAGACGACTTTTAACCTCATTTGGAGTGGACCAACCCTCTGAGGGACTACTAAAGTTTGGCTAATCATTTGACATCGGGGTGAGTGGTGAATCACATTGCTATCTCGGAATGGGGCAAAATCAGCCAGCCTCAATCCCGCTAGTAGTCAAATTACTCTTAGCAAGATCATAAATGTCAGTCGTTTACCCAGCTAATGGCTGCAGCTGGAAAGATACAATCAAGTAACTGTGATTTGACACCATACATTTGTTTTTTTGCATTTATAATGTTAGAGATCAAAATCGTCGGAAGGTGCAAAATATGGAAATTACTTTGAAAGAAGATGCGGTGATTATTTACGATCCGGCTAGTGGTTTAGAGTGCACCATGAGGCCTCAAAAATTTAGACGCAAGATTTTATCTGGCAGTAAGATTCGTATGCGTACTTTCCCAATACCTGCTTATGTTCAAATCCCTTATGAAGACGTATGCGATGTAATTAAGGCTATTGAAGAGCACTCGTAGTTCATTTAGTTGCGTCTGTAAGGTTAAACTCTATATTGATTAGAAATTCTAAGCCAATTTAGTCGCACTGAAATTTTGCGAGTTAAACTCATAAATTGTTTTGGGGCATAACTTTGTCATCACCTTCAGCAAGAATAGCTAGATTTAAATTCGACAGGTTCCGGTTCCAAGAATATACTACTAACGCTTGTTATGAGAAACGCGGCTTCGGCTCCACTCATAGACAGATGAATTCAAATAACCCTGTTCTCTGCGCATAGCGTATTGACAGCAGGTAGTGCGTAATAGGGCCACTTAATGTGGCCCTTGTCGTTTATAGAAAGGCGATATTCGAGGGTGAATGAGCACGCTAGATTTGCCCTTTCAGTACAAAACGGTCCAGCATCGTTGTACCAAATATTCTCTAATCTATAAAACACTACAATATTGTCTATTTCAACAGAAATATAGTGAAATCAAGCCTACCAAGAAAGATGTATTTAGTATTGGGATAAACCATTGGCATTAATATTTAATATCTTTGACAGAGCACTGACATGGCTATAAAGCTGCGCAGAACGGACTTTTGCCTCGTGAAAAAATGGTTCGATGAATTCCTTTTGTTCTGGGAAACGCTGTATAAGACACTCAAAAACCTCCATTTCCTCAGTAGCAAATCTCAAATCAGTTTCGTACATAACCTTTTCTTTTTGCAAGACCGTCAAAAATGAATCACTTGAGTTTTTTTGGACTTTTAAGAAGCCGCCTTTTCCAGCTGCCCGAATGGTGTTCTTCACCTTAAACGCAGTTTGTGAAAATAGTTTCGTTGTCGAGTATAGAGTATCAGGTGAATGCTTTTTCCCAGTTCGATACAGCAGCCTTTTCCTGACGAGAACTAATAAGCGGCGGTATACAAATTTTCGAGCTTCATCTTTGCACCATGACGTTTGCGAATCTGCAATTACTGCATCACGGAATTCTGTTACCGTAAAATGGTTCATTTTTCTAACTTTCAATAAGTTATAAAAGTGTTGATGCAATGATACAGCTCTAGACATAGTAGATTTCCCTACCAAATACTTAGGATTCCTAAGTATACTCATTACAGTAAAACTTAGACAATCTTAGTTACTCAAGGTTATCCAGATGAAATATGCGTGCACAAAGAAAATACGGTCCCAAAACGCCTTAAAGAAGCAAGAACAAAAGCAGGTATTACTCAGGCGGACTTGGGTGCAAAAATCGGAATTCACCAAAATTCTGCTAGTAGCCGTATGAATCATTACGAACTCGGTCGTCACACACCTGACATCAACACGTTACAGCGTATTGCAGACGAACTAGGGGTGCCGTTAAACTATTTTTTTTGTGAAGATGATGCATCAGCGAAACTTGCTTGTTTGATAGAACAGTTACCTAAAGAGCAGAAAATAGCTTTGATAAAAAAATTAGAAGCTCAAATAAAGGATTGATTTTGAAATTTTTATTTGAAAAACTTTCATTACCCAGAAATATATGAAAAGTAGGATTTGAATTAAAACCTATAAAAAATCAAATTTTCATAAATTTGGGATTTCAGACTATCTGTGTGTAAAAGGCTCCCCATACTCATTCTAAGGAAAATCATCAGAATCTTGGAATGAGGCTAAAGCACGTTAAGATTGAGAGCTATTACCACTAAGAAATCTAAGATTAACGCAACGCACACCGCAACGAGAGGCTGCCAAACAACAATTGTCGTAAAGTAGTATGTTCCGTTAAAACTCATCTGTCGGTCTTTACGTGACAACGCAGCAAATTATATTCATCCTAAAAAATATTCTGTCGCTTTACCTATTTTTTCACGCCTGAGTATTCCAGCAGTAACCATGTCATCAAGTCTTTGCTTAACCGTGTTATAACTAAGACCCAGTAGTTTTTCGGCCTCCCTGGCTGTAATCGTCGGTTTTTTTAAATAACGAGGCTCACCAGCAACAAAACCAATAATTTTTTTCTCAATATCATCTAAATCAGAATACTGCTCGGCCAATTCAGTCATTCGATATGCGGCACGTCCATATGCAGAAACGAATTCAGTTATGGCACGATTGATAATACTTAACTGATATCGAATAAAATAGGTTAAATCTAAGTTGTCATGCTCACAATCCAGATAGCTCTGACCGTATTTGATGGGCGATTTTTGCAACAGCGCTGAAATCGCAATATAGCGGAACCCCGTATAGCCACACTTAAAAAGATACCAATAAAACAAAGCTCTTGCTATCCGTCCATTACCATCACGGAACGGATGAACATAGCCAATGACAAAATGAAGAGTGATTGCCTGTATAACCGGGTGAATGTGATCGTCAGCCGAGTTTAACCAATTCACGACGCGGGATAATAAGCACTTAATAGCATCATGCTTTGGTGGCTGATGAACAACCTCACCATCAGCGTTCACAACTGCAATATCATCTGTGGTTCTAAATACCCCAGAGGTGTAGTTTTTCTGCTCTAAGTGCTGCGTACCCATTCTATGTAAGGTTTTTATCAAATCAATACTGAATGCCTCATCCTTGAGGTCCCACGCTGCATTCATTAAGTCAGCATTCCCAACAATCATCCGCTCACCATCAGTACAAGGCCTACGCTTCTTTCGGAGCATTTCTTTCGCAATCAGCGTCGTTGTTGCAGCGCCCTCTAGCTGACTACTTGATATAGCCTCATCATCAATCAAATTATTTTTAAAGTGCTCAAAATGTACGCTTTCTCCAATTTTCTCAAGCACCCCAAGCATCGCACTATGCGTGGTGTAGCGATCAATCTGTGACAAAACCCGACTAAACTCATGCAAGTGATTAAATCGGCAATATGTCATGAAGTCAGGAGATTGCGATAGCGCTCGGTTTACGGACTCCGGCAGGTTTAGTGGTAACGGTTTATTTTCTAACGGGGTGAGATTGATTAGCGAACTGTCTCTATGTAGCCGAACTAACCACCAACAGAAATTAACATTTAGGCTAGGCTTAACGCTGCGTCTAAACTCATCAAAGGAATGATACTCGATATGAAATGAGCTGATGTAATCCATGTATTTATTAGGATCATCAACATGATTACGGATCTCAAATATAACATCACTGATAGTGCTAAACGGACACTCAGGCGGTGATAGATACTGACCTGACATAAATTTTATCTCAAAAAATCCAGTTGTTGAGACAAGATTAATCAAATTGATAGAATTGGACTAGCTTTTATTTCACAGGACCTCATTCTCAACTTTGCAGTTGCAACGTGGTGTTATTTTATTTTCTAAACTTAATGTGCACCCTCTACTCCTGATTCGATCAGTTCCTGTGAATAGCACACAAGAACCGGAACACACTAAATTTTTTATCTAAATAATCTAAAGATGAAGGTCTCTTTCGCATTAAAGCATTAACTTCACCGAATTATCGGAAAGATGAAGGTCTGTTTCGCATTAAAGCATTAATTTCAACCGAATTATCGGAAAGATGAAGGTCTATTTCGCATTAAATCATTAATTTCAAACGAATTATAGGAAAGATGAAGATCTGTTTCGCATTAAAGCATTAATTTCATCGAATTATCGAAAAGATGAAGGACCCTTTCGCATTAAAGCATTAATTTCAACCGAATTATCGGAAAGATGAAGGTCTATTTCGCATTAAAGCATTAATTTCACCAAATTATCGGAAAGATGAAGATCTCTTTCGCATTTAAATATTAATTTCACCGAATTATCGGAAAGATGAAGGCTTCTTTCGTAGCTCAATTAAATCCCTCCAATAATTCAGAAAACACACAGTAGATCTTCATGACAATCGGCATTTTAGGCTAGAAAGCCAATAAAAGATGAAAAAAAGCTTGTCAAAAAGAACTGTTGACCCCAAAACATGAAGAAACATCCCATTTCCTTTGGCACAGTTGACGGCTACGTACAGCCTAAATCGACTAAAGATGAAAATTTGTTTTGCTGTCCCAAACCTTATCCCAGCAATAAAAATAAGGGGTAGATCTTACATTAGTTGGCGTTACAGCAACTTTTAAACACTGATTGGGGAAGTTCTGAACTAACACGGGCACTAATTTTCAAGAAAATTCTCCATACTCAATTTTGCGAAGTAAGTCATCAAGTAATCTACGACCATCAGGTGAACTAAGTAACTCATTGGGTTTCCTGTTCCCAAGCGCGGGAATATTACTGTTGAACAGTTGTTCCGTAAGGACGAGGTCACCATCGTAAATATCACAGGCTCTTCGAAATAATTCACTCGCACTTGGAGCTTCCGTAACCATAATTAATTGCCTCCACTTTAAAAAGGTTCTGAGTATTGTAATTACTACCAAAAAAATGTGACTTATGAAAACTTAGTCTTATGGTGTCACCATAAAACTTAGTCATATGGTGTCACCATTTAACTCCATTGAGCAAAGTACACTAATGTTATCATTCAAATATTGTAGGGTGTTTGTTACCCTGATTAAACATCGTTTTATCGAAGTGAGGAGTGACTTTTGTTATAGAATGTCTGTACTGGCTAACCCAAACTAGACACTTTTAGTTGAGACATTTCAAAAAAATTTATTCTGTTGTGATCTTCAACAATTTCATCAAGCCGTTCGAATATTTCATCTTTCTCGGAGTTTGAATAATAGGTAGCCCACCATTGACAATTTGGCCTGACAATCTGATTCACATAGTCAAAGTAACATTTGTCAATTTTACTTAAGGAATGACCGAGGATAATCACACTTTCAATATCGGATAAGGACTGAAGGAACTGGCTGGAAGCTTTGAGGTGTAGTGGCAATCAATAAAATTGAAGTAGCATAACGATTAGCAACAGCATCCCGGGCACCAAATAGAATTGACTTAATACCTTTGGCCGCTTTTATTTTCTCCTTTACCACATCAGCCGCGCCGTAGGTTGTGGAGGGTAAACAATGACGCTCTATGTACATAATTACCACCTTGAACATTCAGTTATTTAGCTAATTGATAATCTTTTACCAAGTAAGGAAGCGGGATTTTAAGCCCCTCATCAAGCTTGCGGATCATGTTCTGACTAAGCGTTTAACACCTCAGACACTCGGCTACGTTGCCAAAAAAACGGCACCATATCGGCATCCTCAAGCCCTTACTGCTCCATGCGAAACTGAATCGCCGCGATTGGATCTGGCGCTTCAATCGGAAAATGAGCATCCTCGAACGCGCTTACTAGCGTGAGCAATACTTCCAGCTCATCACCCTCTAGCGTGTTGGGCTCAGCGTCAAAAAGCTGCTCGATGCGCTTTAATGCGGCCTCATTGTCAGCCACGGTTCTGATCGGCTTAATTTGCATTGCAAACCTCCTAAATTGTGGTTGCATCAACTTTGTCATACTCTGTGCATACAATAAATCTGCACGTTTCTTACCAGCTCAGATTACCACAACCTCATTGCTTTTCTCGTCGTTTCCGTGGCATTTAGCCGATGACCAGAACGTCACGGAATCCAAAAATAGTAGCGAATACCACTAGAAAATGAATAGGTTAGTCTCCATACGAATTATATGGCAATTTCGCCATGTAGATCTAACTTCATTTAGGAGGCCTTATGGCTTGGAGTGATAATATTGGAGACTGTTTTGGGATAGTCGATAAAAAGTTTGCTTTGCATCCCTCAGATGCACTTTCTGCATCCAAACTACTTGCTGAAGCACAAGCCGAAGGTGTGGGTTTTGCCGAATTCGTAGAAACAATTAAGCAATGGATGGTTGATCAGGGCTGTTCTCCTGCTCATATTACGGAGCAGCTAGTTCGCATTAACGACTTAAGCACTTATTTTATTAGGGATTAATATGAGTCAATGCCCAAAATGTGGTTCTCATAATATACAAAATGAAGAATGGCGTGATACCGTACCAAATGCAGTAAAAATAGGCGGTTCAGCCGCATTTGGTAAAACAGGTGATCTGATATGTATAGATTGTCGCTACACTAGTTCCCCAAGCTCGTTTGAACCTAAAAAGCCCAAATAGACCTCACCGATAACAAAACCAGCTTCGGTTGGTTTTTCTTTTATTTATCGAACGATGGAAGCAACGCCGACCTAGGGACTAAAAATTGGGTCTAAGCTATCCTGACACGCTTTGAGGCATAAATGTGTTAATCCATCTACTACCGGATATCAACACGTTATCTCTGGCAGGCAATGCCATTTGGTTGTGTATTGTGGTGTGAGTAAATCTCGCCGCATGGCCCATTTTTGCTCGATACCCTGAGCGGTAATGAATAAGGAGTCTGTGCCATAACGTTGATTGATGACATCAAGAGTCTTCATTAACTCGGGCTTGGCTTTTGATACATTGAATAAATCTAACTGGCCATGCTTAGTGCTGACCAAATCAATCAGGCCAACACCAACTTTATAATAACGTACGCCTGCACGGAAAAGTTGAGATGCTGCTTGTGTCACACCTCGAGTGAGTTCAATGCTGCAATCGGTAGCGCAAGCAAAGTGCACTAATGTCTTAAAGCCTGTTGGGCGTTCATCGTAGGGAGAATTGCTGGCAAACAACAACATGGTTTTACAGCTTGAACCTTGCTTACGCGCTTTCGCTGCGGCAATAGCCACATGTTTACTTAAGGCTTGCAGTAAATCCTCATACTCGGTAATACGCTCGCCCACACTACGAGTTGAGAATATTTGCTTCTTATCCGCCCTCGCCTCGTCCCACACTTTGCACGTTTGCCCATTGAGTTCACGCACAGTGCGTTCTATTTCAATACTAAATTGCTTCCGCGCTAAACCTGCAGGGATTCTAGCTAAGTCATAGGCGGTCTTTACGTTCATCAATTCAAGTTTTTTGCTTATCCTGCGCCCAATGCCCCAGACATCATTCACACTCATTGATTGTAAAATTGAAATCCGGTCTTGTTCATTATCGATAACACACACACCGTGATAACCAGGTAACTTCTTTGCCGCGTGATTGGCCGCTTTAGCCAGTGTGAGTGTTGAGCCGATGCCGACACAAACCGGTAAACGTGTCTCTTTCCAAACTGCTTTTCGAATCAACTGGCCTTGGGCCTGTAAGCACTTAATGGCGGGGTAACAATTTTTAAAGGAGAGAAAGCTTTCATCAATCGAATAGACATGCTGCTCTGGTGCAAATCGGCCAATGATATTCATCATCTTTGCGGATAAATCGGCATAGAGCTCATAGTTACTTGAACAAACAATGACGCCTAATTTCGTACACAGGTCTTTGACTTGAAAGTATGGTACAAACTTAGGAACACCGCGTTCTTTCGCTTGCTTGTTTGACGCTACGATACAGCCATCGTTATTGCTCAACACAATCATTGGCTTACCACGCCAATCAGGTCTAAATACCTGCTCGGCGCTGCAATAGAAACTGTTGGCGTCAACTAAGGCAAACATCAGATGTCAGCTAATAATGGACTTTGGCGATGGCAGCGAATAGAACGAATAACAACACCTTCAATGGTAAAGTTATCGTAATCGTGAATAGGCTGAGGTTGGTGCTGGTCATTCGATGACAGCAGCATGCGGTTTGCTTTATCGAGGATTTTACATACAAATTCACCGTTGAAATTGGCAACAATCACATCACCATTACGCGCAGTTTCCTGACGGTCAACAATCAATATATCGCCATAAAAAATGCCCACGCCCTGCATTGAGTCACCTTTTGCGACACCAATAAAGGTCGCGCTGGGATGCACAACTAACAGCTCATCAAGGCTGAGACCCAACTGACTATATTCAGCTGCAGGGCTTTCGAAGCCAGTGATACCGGCACTGGCATGGATGGGGATAATACGCATAGCTAACACCACTGTTCATTTATACAGTCATTCTAGTTCAAACAACGGCTGATGCAAGCGTAAAATTTTGCGCTGTCTATTTAAGCTTTAGAGCTGAACAACGGCGCTCAACGTATGAGTTTGGATTACCTTGTAAATTTGTGATTTTGCGTTCTCTAACGCACTCCCAATCTGTTACAGGATACATCTCGTCCCAAAAAGTCATTAGTACGAATTGTTGCTTGCTTAACTTAAACTGTGGGTAAGCAGACTGCATATACAGATAAGTTCGGGCGATTGGCCCTCTTGTTCTTTCTGGAGGTTGTACCTTTCGGTTATGAACACGGATGTCGCAACTGCCAAATGTGTGTGAGTAGAATAAAGTTTCATACTAAGTAATAAAGAATCATACTGAGTATTAAAGATTCATACTTAAATGGCAGCGATCAGAGTACACTGCCATTTCTAAAACGTTTATGTCCAGAAACGTGTTTGAATGGGGCCAATCAATCTGTGGATGCTCAAGACAACCAGTATGATACTTTATTACTCAGTTGTAGCGTGACTCAGATTTTGTAGTAGGAATTAGTATGAATCTTTATTTCTGGGTGAGTATCATTTAGAACGGTACAAACAGGGTTACTTGACTGCTTAGTATGAAACTTTATTCCTCTCCTACAAAATGACGATGTGGCATCAGGTAACAGAGTAAAGCTGTAATTACTCCGCTTAGTATTTACGACACCAACGTAAACACTAAACCCAACGATGGAATGAAAAATGCCAAGCGTTGGGAATCCCTCTTAAATGCTATGTTAGTTGTCGTTTCTCACGCGCTTAATTATATAATCCTGAAGGGCTAAACCTTGCAGCTTTTGCTTACACCCATTTAGACGTACCCAAGTGTTGCCAGATGAGTTAAAAAAGAGCCCATCGGAGTTTGATTTAGGTACAGTTACCTCGACGACATACCCATCATCACTGTTAGCTACATGATGAAAAATGACACCTATTTGCGTTGGGTCTATTTGTGGTTCAAGCGTTCTTAGTTTGCTATTTATCGCCTTCCTTATATCATCTTTCTGCGCTGCACATAACGAGATACTTTTAACGGTTGTATCATCACAGATTCCCCAAAAGATACTGCCACCAGAACTATTTAAAAAAGCTATGATGTACTCGTCTACAACATTTTGGATGCTTTTTATGGGGCTATGACCTTTAACTTCCTTGAATTCATGAGTAGTGTCTTCCTCAAGCTGACATTTCTCACCTTCGATAAACTTATAATTCTCATTAACGTTAGTGCTTTCAAATTTGTCAGGCAATGCCTTAAAACGTTTCTCAAGCAGCTTTAATGAATATTCGCTTAATTGGATATCTTCACTGAGCAATTTTCTCGAGCCAGCCGCATGGATCAAGCTTTCTAAGTCACTGAGAGCACGAGATTTACCAACAATACCACCCCACATTATTATGACATTATTTCTGTATCCAGTACCTTCTCGACCGCACCCTCTGTATTCTGATCTCGCAGCTTCAAGGACTTCCATAAAGCTCCAATCTGGGTTTATCGTAACTCTCAAATTTCACCTATTCTTATTAAAGGCAGCTAGCGTCTTAGTATTTATGCGCAGCGCTGTTTGCAGGGCATAAATCGCTTTAACGTCTTATTAGTGCGCATGTGCGTTTCATTAGACCAGTAAAAAAGCGCATATTTAACTAATTGTATTGCAAAGAACTTATCAGCTTTTTATCAAATACACCATCAAGAAAAACGCGGAAAAAAATGAGTTTACAAACATTCAAAAACCATTCAGTTTTAATGCAACCGTATGCCTATCCAGTTTTGAACAATCAAATAATCAGATAAAGCGCTAAGAGCAGTGTTTATAGATGAGATTTTTTAGGGCAACTCGTTCATCAGTTTTCGATTCACTAAACAAGTGCTAGCAAACTTTGTGGCATACACGTGCCAGCAGAAGAACTGACACGTAATCGGACATAAACTATGTTAGCGAAAATACTCTAACTTGTAACTTGTAACTTTCGGATTAAAGTTTCTATGGGTTAATGCCGCAAACACCAAGAGACAATTTTGATGGCCGCTCAACTACAGGCACATCTTGCTATGTAAAATCGCAGTATTAAATGCAGATAACGCTCCGCGTTTGAACACAACTTATCTTCGCTCGTACCTGTAGTTACTCGCCAATGTAACAAATTTTATTTTTATCTTTTTAAAAGATCAACAAGATAACTATTACGCATATTTGAATGACTAGGAGCTGCAGTAATGGTTTTTAAGTCAGCTTCAGCCCCCACAATATGAATTTCACTTTCAGCTCTGGTGATAGCGGTATAGAGCCATGCTCGGTCAACAATTTTACCTTTCTGCAAAGCAATGATAATACGTGGGAACTGAGAACCTTGAGCCTTATGAAGAGTTATTGCATAACCCAATTCCATGCAATCAAGTACGGCTTGAGTCACTTTAACCTTATCTCCAGTATCGAGTGTCACTTCACCATAACTCTCCCCAGAGGCCACGACGCTTGTTAGGGCACCGAGCGAACCGTTCTGAATACCTTTATCATAGTGATTTTGCGTAAACAAGATTGAATCATTAAGTCGTAGATGTTGAAAGAACAGCTCACCATTCATTTCAAATTCGAGCCTACTACCACTATGATTTACAGCCTCTTGAGTTAGCTTA
>NZ_JAMTCC010000057.1:0-17232 GCF_025370265.1 Shewanella septentrionalis
GCAATATCAACAAGATATGACAAGCTAGCAAGAAATTACGCCAGTATGGTGTCACTGGCGTTTATGTTAATGTGGCTGCCGATGTATTGCTGAACACCATTTGTACAGCAAAGATCAACAGACCCTAGTAACAAGAAAGCCCATTAAATATGGGCTTTTTGATTTTAACTCAGATTAAACGGCGTCAAACTAATGAGTAAGTTACAAATCTTGTACTTTAAACTCGGCAATTGACTCACCGCGGAATTGCTTTTTCAGCTCAGCTTTAGACAGTTCATTGATTTTACCGTCGGGGGCAATAGTGAAATGCTCAGTTTGCTCAAGCTTACGGGCTTGATACAACATCACGACCTGCAGGGTCGATTCACGCTGCGCTTCACTTAACACAGTGCCATCTTCCCACTTACCCAGCTCTGCTGCACTACGAAGCCTTTCATAGACTTCAATGGGCATTTGATCGATCACTTGATTAATATCTGTCATACACTTTTCCGCTTATGTAACACGATTCTGACTCGTGTGATGAGATAACCCACAAAACCAAACACGAAGCATATTCCGGCGATGTTCGCCCGCATACCTTCGGCAGGTTCACCACCCCAAAACCAAATCACCACGCCTGCAATAAACAAGGTCATAGCAACAAAACTCTGGTTCATTAAGCTGCTGGACTTTTGAATATGACTAATGCGCGATAAGGACTCATTGTCACCATTGGTGCTCGCTTGACAATGGGGACATGAAGGCGCCTTACTCGACATCCGCTTGCGACACACTGGACATTCCATTAATGCCATATCAGCCTCGCCCTAACGTAACTTATCAACAACGGCGAGCATGGCAATAAGCGATGCTTCACCTAAATAAATACTGCGCTCTGGCGACCAACCCACAAAAGGATCGGCCAGATTGTTATTGTCTTTAAAAGGCATTTCGAGGGTATTGGATAAACACTCGAAGGTCTGAGCGACCCAATTAGAGGCTACCGTTAGATTCGCTTGGCCTGGCTCGTCTTTGTCATAGCCAAACTGAGTTTGGAAATCGGCACTGGCTAAGGTCAATGCTTGGCTGAAATCCGCTTGCAGCTGCGCCAACTTATCATTGTAGGCAGGCACGCCCTCGCAACCCGCTAAAAATACATAAGGTAAGCCTTCATCGCCGTGGACATCATAAAACAAGTCGACACCGGTTTGCTGCATCTTGTTGACGACGTGGTACACCTCTGGACTCTTTTCTAAACTCGGCGTTTGCCACTCGCGGTTAAGATTGATGCCAATCGCATTGGTACGCAAATGGCCTCTGACACTGCCATCGGGATTCATGTTCGGCACTATATAGAAATTGGCTTTGTCGAGCAGCGCTTTCGCTGTTGGACAATCATTATCGAGTAAACGATTCACTAGACCTTCGACTAACCATTCAGCCATGGTTTCGCCCGGATGTTGTCTGGCGGTGATCCAAATATTGCGTTTAGAAGGATCGCCATTCCCTACTTTCATCAGGGTAATATCGCGGCCATCTAAGGTCAGGCCCAAATGCTCTAAATTGACATCTGGGTGTAACTGGGCGCTGCTGAGTAAATCTAAGTGACGCTCATAGCTGTATGGCGCAAAGTAAGCGATTTGAATCGCATCGCAGTCCAGCTCTAAGCTAATGCTCAGTTTGCCGTCTTTATACTGTGTAGGAATACGGAACCAATGCTGGCGATCGTAACTGGCCACTGCCTGATAATCTTCCCAACCCTTGGTATAAGAAGCAGTGCCCGCGTTAATAATATTTAAGGTGTAATGGTTACCCACCTCACCTTCGAATCGAAAATTGAACCATTGATAAAACTCGCCGCCCGCATCGGGACGAATAGCCAGTTGAATATCGTCTTTATTATCAAGATTGACGACTTGGATATTTCCGCCATCAAAGTTGGCACTGATCCGCATATTGATTCCTAATAGGTTGTTAAAGCTAAGGGCTCTTAATGGCACGCGGCGTATAGCACGCGGCACATTTTATTATATGGCCGATAGGATAAACCAAAACATCCCAAGGGGAAAACGAAAGCCAGAAAATTCCATCAAGGCCCGTTACAGTCGTCCTTTTATTAACCAAGATTTTCGCCAAACTTCTACAAAATCTTGCCGCTAACGAGACACCGAAGTATGACGTTAAGCCATGAAGCTATAACCTTGGCCTCGAACTGTATTGATTAAGTTACGCGGCAAGCTGATGTTGGCTAATTTACGGCGCGTGTTACTAATGTGCATATCAAGATTGCGGTCAAATCGGCCCAGATCTTTTTGTAACACTGAACGCTGTAACTCTTGCTTAGTGATTACCTGGCCTTTTCTTTCAAACAAATATTTAAATAATTTAAATTCAGTTTGGGTCAAATCGACATAACGGCTGCCAATAGTGATCCTGTAACTCATATCATCAAAGTTAATCACTTTCGCCGCCACAGTCGCCATTTGCGGCTGATGAGATTGACTAATACAAAGACGGCGTTCTAAGACGCGTAAGCGCACAAAAAGCTCTTTGATGCTAAATGGTTTACTCAAAAAATCATCGGCACCTAATTCATAGCCAGTGATACGATCGTCTTCATTATCCCGTGCAGAGACCATCAATACTGGCGTTGAGCATTCCCGCGCTTTTAGCAGCTCAAAACCATTCATTTGCGGCATGACCAAATCGAGCACTATGATGTCGGGTGCAAAACGTTCAATGCATGCCAGGCCATCGACACCATTCACCGCACATTCAACTTCATGTCCTTGCGTGCCCAAGGCATCGGCCAACCAAGCACTAAACAAGGGATCATCATCGACTAAGAGTATTTTACTCATCCTTAAAACCCAAACGAGAATCTATATCATTTATATTAGCATGCGAATCGAAATGACTCTAGACCTATTACATTCGTTAAGAAATGTGATGTTGAAAACTGTGAACAAAATACGACATTAGGGGAAGATTAAACGAAGAATGGCTATTGAAAAATGACGAGTCAAATAATGGTAAGCCACTGAAGAATCTGTGTCTGGTTCCATTTCACAATAAAAAAGCGCCCTAAGGCGCTTTTTAAACACTAAGAGTATTAACTTAGCTTAGAACTTAACCGTTACACCACCGTAAATAGTACGGCCAATGGTGTCGTACACTTCAGGAACGGTACCACCATCGCTACCGTTGGATACAGTAACTGGTTTTTCATCAGTGAAGTTCTTAACTCCCAAACTGACAGTCGTCATATCATTGATATGATAAGTACCTGAAATATTGTGGTAAAGAATTGAGTCAGCATCTGTACCTTCAGCTAAGTCAGTCATGCCGCCGATATAACGATTGAAGTACATAACACTCCAGTCATCTTGACCAGCTGAAAGACTAAAGTTATTACGAACGCGAGCATAAGCGCCAAAGTTACCATCGATAGTACCAGTATAGGTTTCACCGTCCTGCTCGAAGTTGACTAAGTAAGTCGTGTCATTGTTCACTTTCCAATCTAAACCAATCAGCTCGAAACTATAGGCTAAGTTAAAATCAACACCACTCGTATCTTGTGAGCCCACGTTAGTCAGTGCGTTAGTTAAGTTATCTAAATCACCATTCGCACCGATTTTGAAGATTTCACAAGATGCTTCGCCCGTTTTATCTCCTTTAGTCTGGAATCTATGACATGCGTCTAGGCCAACTTGCGTATCCATACGTGCAATTGCGTTATCTAACTTAAAACGCCAATAGTCAAGAGTCACCGACATACCATCAACATAGCTTGGAGAATATACTAAACCAGCTGTATAAGACTCAGACTCTTCAGGCTTCAAATCTTGGTCTGATGTACGGTTAACAAGGATTTGTGCATCCTTAATTTTACCCCATGGGTCAGTTAAATAATCAAATGAACCTGAGTTACCGCCATACAATTCACTCACACTCGGTGCACGGAAACCGGTAGCAGCCACACCACGTATCATTAAATCATCTGTTGCTGTGTAGGTTAAACCAATCTTCCAAGTCGTTGCTTTACCGAAAGTAGAGTAATCGTCTAAACGTAGCGCAAATTCACCCGTTAATTTCTCAGTGAAAGGTACACTTACTTCTTGGAAAATAGAAATAACGTTATAGTTACCATCTGTAGGGTCTTGTTGAGCGGCAGTACTTTCACCAGCAACAACTATTGGATCGGGATTATAGAAACCACTTTCGCGACGGTATTCAGCACCAAGAGCAAAGCCAACAGCGCCCGCTTTCAGGTCAAACAACTCACCATTCAAACCTGCAGATAGCGTTTGTTGCTCGTTACCACCATTGGCTTGTTCAGAATAACCAATTTCATTGATCATTTGCTGAGTTATTGGAGTGCCGCTAAACCATGCATCTGGATTTGCATAGATTGATGACTTCATATCTGATGCATTAATAGAATTATCTACTGCAGTTTTAGCTTGGTTTTTACCATAGGTATAGGTTACATCCCAGTTCATACCAGTATGAACATCTAAGGTACCTGCTAAACCACCAGATAAACGCCAAGTGTCGGTATCTTGAGTATAAATACGAGGACCAACATCGTTAGTACGACGACGATAATTCACTAATCCTTTATCGTTGGCTTTAATTCCAGCAGCGATCATCTCACTATCTAATGTCAAACATGGGGCACCAGCTGGAGTATGAGAATCACCACAAACATTTAAGCCAATATTTGCAGGTTGTGCCGCCATTTGTTGATTTGAGCGACGGTTAGTGTAGATAGCATCAGCAGTTAATACTACGTCGTTACCTAACTCTTGAGTCATGTTTGCGAACAAACTACGGCGTTCACTTGGAGTTTGGTAGTAACTATCCTGCGTATAATCGTAAGTATTCTCTTGGTCTACCCACTTACCATTGGCATCTTTAACCATGTAATCTAAAGCGCCTGTTGGGATTGTCCAACTTTCACCAGCTGGTGTCCAGCTACGGTCACTCTGGATCACACCACGACGATCTGAGTAAGCCGCACCAAAGGTGTAGTTACCACCATCGGTATTGAAACCATATAAAGCACTTACGTCGCCGTTACGGCCATCGCCTTTATCAGTACCACTACCGTTAAAGTCTAGTTGGAAACCCTCAAAGTCTTTCTTAGTAATAATGTTCACTACACCTGCAATCGCATCTGAACCGTATACCGCTGAAGCACCGTCTTTCAGGATTTCAACGCGAGCGATCATAGCAACTGGGATAGAGTTTAAATCGACAGAACTATTGGCGCCAGAACCTGAGTTCACCATACGACGGCCATTCAGCAACACAAGCGTACGTTGTGAGCCCATACCACGTAAATCAACTTGCGCAACACCATCTGCACCGTTGTTCGTAGTTGAACCAATGGCTGCACCCGCCATAGATGTTTGCACTTGTAACATTTGGTCTACAGAAGTGAAACCTTCTGCTTTAATCGCGGCTGCATCAATAACGGTCACAGGAGAAGCTGTTTCCATATCTTGGCGTTGGATGCGTGAACCCGTGACTTCAATACGTTCAACTTTTGCTTTTTCTTCCGCTGCAAATACGCTTGTCGTAACAAATGCACCTGAAGTGATAGATGCAACGATAGCTAAGTTAATAGCCGACGCAACTTTGGTTCTTTTGATCATGTATGAATGCTCCCTAGTCTTACTATTATTTTTATGCTTACAGCTTGTACAACTATTGCTGTACTAGTGTTGCAGTCGATACTGAGGATTCACTTTAATTCCGTCAACGCTCAAAATATTAACCAACAGAAAGATATTGTTAAAAAATATAATGACTTATGTTTAATTTTATAGATGTTATTTTTTATAATACTTAATTTATACAATAGTTCAGGGATTAAGGCTTAGTAATGACAAATAAACAGCTGCTAATACTGTTAACAAATAACAATGTAGCAACATATTGAGTATCGATAAATGTGACGCAGATCACACTTCAGTAAATGACTATAAACACACCTTAGAACAGAATGTTGATTAACTATTGCTAAAAATGCATAGCTATAGACATGAGCAGCTAACCTGACACTTAAAACCCTAAGATAAATGTGCTAAATCAGCATCTAAGGAAAGATACAGCCAGTATCAATTGTAATATTTATGCAAATAAATATTGCCTCACACTGAATAGAAACAATATGGATACAAACAGTTCCGCATAACGCGTCGATTAAAATGATACTCAATTGATTAGTTATTTTGAGGATTTAATAAGCTACACCCTATTTGTAAAGTTAAGTTAATCTAAGTAAAAAGCAGTTCCAATAAGTAAACTGGCCTTTTATAGTACAAAAATCACACCACGTAGATGCATTTATTAATAAATATCGGTTTAGTAAATAGCCATAAATAATTAGTATTTATGTAAATATCATTATTTCTGTATTAATAAAAACCAAAAATTGCTGTAATACTTGTATAGATTAATAGAGCTTAATATTAACAAAACCGATATATGTATACTCACAAAAATCCTCACATCCTCTACAATGAACGCCTATTAAAACATAGTCTTTTTTGTTCAAGAGTCGTTTTTGCTTCACCCAAACTGTACGCAAAGGTAAATCTCACCCATAAAAAAGCGACCACTTAGGTCGCCTTTCATTATCGGTATTATCAAGCAGATGGTTATTCAGGTTTGATCAACTCAAAATGCTGGTATGCCCGTGCGGTTGCAATGCGGCCGCGGGGCGTGCGTTGGATAAACCCTTGCTGGATCAAGAAAGGTTCTAACACATCTTCAATGGTTTCACGCTCTTCGCCGATGGCTGCGGCTAAGTTATCCAGTCCTACTGGTCCACCCATAAATTTATCGATAATAGCCAGTAACAATTTGCGATCCATATAATCGAAACCTTCACTATCCACATCTAACAAGTCTAAAGCGTGTTCGGCCACAAACTTAGTGACTGCACCGTCATGCTTCACCTGCGCGTAATCCCGCACGCGACGCAGCAATCGGTTGGCTATTCGCGGTGTTCCGCGTGAACGGCGCGCGATTTCAAATGCGCCTTCAGCATCAATATCCAGCTCCATTACCTGCGCCGAACGCGTGACTATGGTGCTTAAATCTTTGATGTTATAGAACTCAAGCCGCAGCGGGATCCCAAAACGCGCCCGAAGTGGTGAGGTTAACGCCCCTGCCCGTGTTGTTGCGCCCACTAGAGTGAACGGCGGTAAATCAAGCTTGATGGAACGCGCTGCAGGCCCTTCACCTATCATGATATCCAGCTGATAATCTTCCATCGCCGGATACAAAATCTCTTCTACCACAGGGCTTAATCGGTGGATTTCATCGATGAATAACACATCACCGGATTCAAGGTTGGTCAGGAGAGCGGCGAGATCTCCGGCTTTTTCAAGCACGGGACCCGAGGTAGATTTAATGTTTACCCCCATCTCGTTCGCAACAATCATGGCTAAGGTGGTTTTACCCAATCCCGGCGGACCATAGATCAACATATGATCTAAGGCTTCGTTGCGATTCTTCGCTGCTTGAATAAACACCTTAAGCTGCGCCCGAGTGTCATCTTGGCCCGTGTATTCATCGAGCATTTTAGGGCGCATTGCCCTGTCGATGGATTCATCTTGAGCTTGGATCTGCGGCTGGATGAGTCTGTCTGCCTCAATCATTATTATTCCTTCTCGCAGCTTTCATCTTAATTATCATCATTATCCAATTAAAGCATCGACTTAAGGGCAGCTTTGATCAGAGTCTCTGAATCCATACCTTCTTTGTAGGCTGCAGAAACTGATTTACTCGCCTGCGGCGGTTTATAACCCAACGAAATTAAAGCTGAAATGGCGTCTTCTTCGGCGCTATTGACTGTCGGCGCAGGAGAGTAATTAGATTGCAGCACAAACTCACGCTCTGAACCTGCTGAGGCTTCCATCAAGCTCTTGAGCTTATCGCGCATTTCTACCAGTAACCGCTCGGCGGTCTTCTTACCCACACCCGGTAATTTCACTAAGGTCACTATGTCATCACGCTCAACACAACCCACAAATTCTCCGGCTGTCATGCCTGATAAAATGGTCAGTGCGAGCTTGGGACCCACGCCATTGGTCTTGATCAGTAAGCGAAATAACGCCCTTTCCTGTTTAGTGATAAAACCATAGAGTAACTGTGCATCTTCACGCACCACAAAGTGGGTGTACACCATAGTTTCATGGTTAACTTCAGGCAACTCATAAAAGCTGGTGAGCGGCATCTGCAACTCGTAACCCACACCATTAACATCGATCAAAATTTCTGGCGCTTGTTTCTCAACTAGCACACCCCGTAAACGACCTATCATCTGTACCGTCCGTATGTTCTTGCCGTTGCCCGGCCACT
Organism: Shewanella septentrionalis; assembly: GCF_025370265.1. Classification (NCBI taxonomy): domain Bacteria; kingdom Pseudomonadati; phylum Pseudomonadota; class Gammaproteobacteria; order Alteromonadales; family Shewanellaceae; genus Shewanella; species Shewanella septentrionalis. The sequence continues at coordinate 8,359 of NZ_JAMTCC010000057.1, forward strand.
CAATGCGATTAAACTCTGGCTGGTGTGATAATGACACACAGCAACACCGAGTGCATCTGCGGCGTCAGCTTGTGGGGCTGCGGGTAGTTTTAGTAGTTGTTGGATCATGTGTTGTACTTGAGCTTTCTGTGCTCGCCCTGTGCCAACGACTGCACTTTTAATTTGAGTCGCACTGTATTCCGCCACAGGTAAATTGGCGACAGTTGCGGCGACAATGGCCGCGCCCCGTGCTTGGCCAAGCTTGAGCGCAGAATCGGCATTTTTTGCCATAAATACTCGCTCAATCGCAAATTCGTCCGGTTGATACTGACGAATAATTTCAGTGATCCCATCAAAAATTTGCTTGAGCCTACCAGGAAGCTCTTCAGACGAAGTGCGAATACAGCCACTGCCGAGGTAAATCTGATGCCGCCCCTGACATTGGATCACGCCATAGCCGGTGATCCGTGAACCTGGGTCAACACCTAAAATAATTGCCATTTAATGCCTTATATGGGATCTGAATGTTCGTCTCAGTTCCTGGATTAGCGAGTGTCCTACGTTAGCGTGTGCGAGCTGAAATTGGTCTAGATTGACGCCCAAATCCAGCTCACAGTCAATCTAACCTAGGCTTGCCATCACATCATCGGAGATTTCCGCATTATGATACACTTCTTGCACATCGTCATGATCTTCAAGGGTATCGATAAGGCGCATAAATTTTTCGGCGGTGTCTAGATCAAGCTCAGCTTTCGTCGAGGCTATCATCGCGATTTCGGCATTATCCGCCACAAAATGGGCTTTATCGAGCTGCTCTTTCACTGTATAGAAATCAACGGGATCGGTGAAGACGTCAATCGCGCCATCATCATAGCTGACAATATCTTCCGCACCCGCTTCAAGCGCCGCTTCCATCAATGCATCTTCATCGGTTCCCGGCGCATAGGATAACACCCCACGCTTAGTGAACAGATAAGAAACCGACCCATCCGTGCCTAAGTTACCGCCCGATTTACTAAACGCATTGCGCACACCGCTCACAGTCCGATTACGATTGTCCGTCATGGTTTCGACCATCACAGCGGTGCCGCCTGGGCCATAACCTTCATATAGAATGGTTTCGAGTTGCTGACCTTCCAACTCACCGGCGCCGCGTTTAATCGCACGCTCAACCGTGTCTCGGGTCATATTGCCGCCGAGGGCTTTATCAATGGCGACACGTAATCGTGGATTGGAATCGGGATCTGAGCCGCCTTCACGGGCTGCGACGGTTAATTCGCGAATGAATTTAGTAAAGAGTTTACCGCGTTTAGCATCTTGAGCTGCTTTACGGTGCTTAATGTTGGCCCATTTACTGTGACCTGCCATGGGAAGTCTCCTTAACTGAGGTGTCATCGCATAGCTTATCAAGAGCCGAGGTGTAATGGATTGAATAACGGCTATTTAGGATTGAACAAATAGATATTGATAAGCAAAGAAATGACGGTTCACTAAAACAGACCGAGGCTTGCGCCTCGGTTTTCGGTACGACTAAAAATAACTGATAAGGACTAATGCTAATAGACTAACGCCAATCGCCTTTCACAAAACGAGTTACACAACGTCGACTTGAATAAGGTCGATTTGCATAAGATCGATTTACAAAAGCCCTGTTACAAAAGATCAGTCTTCCGTTTTAACGGCTTTCTCAACCACGGCAATGCCAAGTTCAGCTAACTGCTGCGGATTTGCAAATCCTGGTGCGTTAGTCAGCGGACAAGCGGCTGTAGTCGTTTTCGGGAACGCCATCACATCGCGGATTGAGCTTGCGCCCGTCATCAGCATAATGATGCGGTCTAAACCAAACGCTAAACCTGCATGCGGCGGAGTACCGTAACGAAGTGCTTCTAACAGGAAGCCGAACTTCTCTTTAGCTTCTTCGTCGGTAATACCCAAAATACGGAATACCGCAGACTGCATTTCTTGGTTGTGGATACGCACTGAACCACCGCCTAATTCGCAGCCGTTTAATACCATATCGTAAGCATCAGAAACACGATTTGCTGGGTTAGCTTCAAGTTCTGCCGCCGTTACGCCGCGCGGTGCGGTGAACGGATGGTGAACAGCGTGGAAATTGCCGTTGATTTTCTCAAACATTGGGAAGTCAACCACCCACAGTGGACGCCATTCGCCTTGTAATAAGTTGAAATCTTCGCCGGCTTTAAGACGCAGTGCACCCATAGATTCAGCAACCACAGTCGCTTGGTCAGCACCAAACAGAATAATGTCACCGGTTTGCGCGCCAGTGCGGCTAACGATTTCATTGACTATGCTTTCGTTTAAAAATTTCAGCACAGGTGATTGAATGCCCTCTAAGCCAAGGCTTAGGTCATTAATCTTCATCCACGCTAAGCCTTTAGCACCATAAATGCCAACAAACTTAGTATAATCATCTATTTGCTTACGAGACAGTGCAGCGCCGCCAGGAATACGCAGTGCAGCAACACGGCCTTCTTCATCGTTAGCAGGGCCTGAGAATACCGCAAATTCGACTTCTTTGAGTAAATCGGCAATGTCCACCAGCTCTAATGGGTTACGTAAATCTGGCTTATCTGAACCGAAACGACGCATCGCTTCGTTGTAGGTCATGCGTGGGAACTCGCCCAGATCTACGTTCAGCATTTCAAGGAACAGACCGCGCATCATCTCTTCGGTTTTCGCCATCACTTGCTCAGAGCTCATGAAAGACGTTTCGATATCGATTTGGGTGAATTCTGGCTGACGGTCGGCACGTAAATCTTCATCACGGAAGCATTTTACGATTTGATAGTAGCGATCAAAGCCTGACATCATCAGCAACTGTTTAAACAGCTGTGGCGATTGTGGCAAGGCAAAGAACTGACCTTTATAAGTACGGCTTGGTACTAAATAATCGCGGGCACCTTCTGGGGTTGCCTTGGTCAGGATCGGTGTTTCTATGTCTAAGAAACCGTTTGAGTCGAGGAAACGACGCACAGAACTGGTCACTTTAGCGCGGAAAATTAATCGCTGCGCCATTTCTGGACGACGTAAATCTAAGTAACGATACTTAAGACGTTGCTCTTCGCTGTTGTTCTGGTAGTTATCCATGCTCAATGGCAGTGGATCGGCAGCGTTGATGATAGTCAGGGCTTGGCCTAAGACTTCAATTTCACCGGTCTTCATTTGACCATTGACTTGGCTGTCAGGACGGGCGCGAACTAGGCCTTTAACCTGAACGCAAAATTCGGCGCGCAGCGTGCTGGCGACATTGAACACCTCAGGTAAGTCTGGATCATAGACCACTTGGATCAGACCTTCTCTGTCTCTTAAATCTAAAAAGACAACGCCACCCAAATCACGGCTACGATTAACCCAACCTACCAAGGTAACTTCTTGTCCAACGTGAGACTTATTGACGTCTCCACAATAATGACTGCGCATCTAACTCTATCCTTTATCCGGAAACCGGTGCTTTGGAAATAATCAAAACGAGATAAAAGCGGCATTATAGTAAAATAATGCCGATTACCAAAGTACTTCACACTTAGGCGGTGAAGTATCAAACAGTTTTACGCCCTTGACTAGAGGCGAACGCACTATCTGAGCATGAGCGTTCAAAAAAACATCAAGCTGAGCGATAACAACGCCCGCCGCAACTTTTTGCTTGGTACATCAGCTGATCGGCTTTTTTCAATAAGCCTATCGCGGTATCACCATCGCGGGGATAAATCACCACGCCCATACTGACTGCTATGCTGACACTGACGCCTTGAATAAGCAAAGGGCTCGACAGTGCCTGTAGAATATTATCAGCAACTTGGGTTGCAGCATCGAGATCTTGCACACGATTTAGCAGGATAACAAACTCATCGCCGCCAAATCGCGCCACGGTATCTGAGCCACGGATAACCTTGGTTAACTTTTGGGCAACTTGTACCAGCAATTCATCGCCAATCGGATGACCGTGTTGATCATTAATCTGTTTAAAGCCATCCAAATCGATGAATAGTAAGGAAAAGTGTGCTTGCTCGCGCTGATGGGACAGCAAAGCTTGGGCTAATCTGTCATCGAGCAAGGCGCGGTTAGGTAACTGAGTCAAAGCATCGTGGTTCGCCACATGCAACAAACGTTTTTCAGCCACTAATCGCTGAGTGATCTCACGATTTAAGCGGCGATTCACTAACAACACTGCCACCATCACTAAGCACAAGATTATCACGCCAAATACGATATAACGCAGCCATTGCAGATATTTAGCACTCTCTGTCACGACAGAAAATGACACCCAACGCGCATAAATTTGCTGCTGATGCTGAGTATCAATCAAGGCTAAGGCTTTGTTAATCATTGGCACCAGCGGCGCAAACTGAGGATAAACACCAATATGGCTATGCTGATCGGCAAGATCACTCAGCAGCGACATTTTCAGCGTCGGGTAGTGACTGGTTTTAAGTTCGGAGGCCAATGTCACCACTTTATCGATAAACACATCCGCATTGCCATTCGTCACCGCCGCCAATCCCGCCTGCGTATTTGGCACTATCACTAACTTGAGTGAAGGTTCCAGACTCATCAATTGCGCCACCAAATGATAGCCCTCGACCACGGCCACCCTTTGCCCTGCAAGCTGGGCAATATTGAATACCGAGACTTGCTCCAATTGCGACACCAATGCCCACGGCGATGGCCAATAAGCCTCACTAAACGCTAAACGCTGCTGGCGCTCTGCCGTTTGGGCGACACTGCCGGCTAAACTTACCTCGCCCTTTTGCAACGCCTCGATTAACGAATGCCAATCATCAAAGGCAACGGGCGTCAGCTTAAGTTTGAGCTGTTCCTTGAGTAATTTGACGATATCGCTGTTGATCCCCGCAAACTCGCCCTGCTCATCCATAAACTCCATCGGCGGCCATTGCTTTAAATAGCCCACTTTAAGCTCGCCTACACTTTCCACATAGGCCTGTTCTGCAGTGCTTAAGCTGACATGCCGTTCAGTTTGGGTAAAAACATGATCTTTGGGATTGAGCATCCATTTATTTTCAATATCGGCAAACTCTTGATTGCTAATATTGTTAAATCCATTGGCGATCCGCTGCGTCAGGCCAGGATCATCACTGCGAGTCAGCACATAAATATTGGTGCTAAATTCGAGATTGGGATACTGGCTAAAGTCAGACCAGCCTTTATTGAGCAGTAAATAATGGGATGTCCATGCACCCGAAGCCACAAAGCCAACAATCTCGCCCGATCTTGCGCCCGCGACCATAGCATCCATATTGTCGTAATAGCGCAATGCCACTTGGGGTAAGGCTTTACGTAACTCTACGAGATAAGGCGCCGTCGGCACCACCCCGATACGTTTGCCTTTTAAGCTGTCTAAATCGGTTAACTGTTGCTGATAGAGAAAGAGTCGACTCTTAACCGTATATAAATGCCAAGCCCGACTAAGCCCCGTTTTGACATCCTCGCTCTCAGGATAACCAATATGGGCATCGGCAAGACCACGGCGAACATCATCCACGCTGGAGTTCATATCGCCAGAAATATAATCAACGGCGATACCGGTTTTCTCAGACCAAAGCTGCCACATATCTACATACAAGCCATGGGGTAAGCCATCAACACCTAAGTCCACAAAAGGCTCGACGCCCAGTTGCATGGAAATAACAATCCCAGCTTGTTGACGTTGATAACCAAGCCATCGTCGCTCCGTTTGCTGGATAAAGTGTGCATCGAGCGCGGTGAAACCTTTATTGATCCTATCGACCAAATCAAGATTGCCTTTTTTGACCGCAGGAACAAATTGCATCGCCTTAATTTGGATACGCGCCGTATTGGGATAATTCGCAGCAATCTCTTGGGATGAAGCGGGATCTTTCAAATAACCTTCTAAGCCCGCAAACACCATAATCTCGCCAGCGGCGACCCCAGCGAGTAATTTCTCGCGACTTTCGTAGCGTTTAAACACAAGCTGAGGTTCGATACGGTGCAATTCCGCTTCATGAGACGAAGCCGATACCACACCAATTTGAAAGGGGATCAGTTCTTTAATGGACTTTTTACCCTGCAAGGATTTATGCAAATACAAAAAAGTACCCACATCGGCGATGGGCACAGTAAAGTCGAACTCTTGCTCACGCTCAGGGGTTTTCCCCATGCCGATATGCACTTGCGCCTTACCTTGCCGCAGTTGGTCAAGGGACTCGTGCCAGTGGCGCGCCACAAAAATCACTTGGGTATGGCTTTGTTTCGCCCACTCTTTCCATAAATCGACCAGTAGTCCAGTCGGCTCGCCATCGTTGTCGACATATTGATAGGGAAAGCTATCTTCACCCATCACCACGATTAATGGCTCGTCGGGCAATGGAGTTGCCTGCCCTGTTATGCTCAAAAAACAGCTGCACAAGATCACAATTAAGTGGATCACAAACTTCAAGTTGAGCCCTTAGTACTTGATGTACATGTAACGATTTTGTTATCTATGGCGTATTAGACAAAAATTTATCGCAAATTACCAGTATGAGACTTGCTGCTAATCGCTCGGATTCGTTAAAATGCCGGGTTGAATTCCCATGAAAAATCTCAGATGAACGTTTCTCAAGACACTATCTACGCTCAAGCGAGCGAGCATATTAGCGATTTCCAGTTTGATAACCGTGTAGCAGGCGTGTTCAGTGACATGATCCGCCGCTCAGTGCCTGGATATACGCAAATTATCAATACCATAGGCGATTTTGCAGATCGTTTCGTCATGCCAAATACTCAAATTTACGATTTGGGTTGCTCACTCGGTGCCGCCACCTTAAGTATTCGCCGCCAAATCCAAGGCCGCCAATGCCGCATTATCGCTGTAGATAACAGTGAATCTATGGTCGCACGCTGCCAAGAGAACCTGAATGCCTATGTCAGCGATACGGATGTCGATCTGGTTTGCGGTGATATTCGCGATATCGATATTCAAAATGCGTCATTGGTGGTACTCAATTTTACCTTGCAATTTTTACCACCAGAAGACAGAGAAACCCTGATAGCCAAGATTTATCAGGGTCTTAATCCCGGCGGGATTTTAGTGCTGTCTGAAAAAATTCGCTTCGAAGATGCTCCTATCCAAACCTTATTGGAAGAGCAACATTTGGACTTTAAACGCGCTAATGGTTACAGCGAACTTGAGATCAGCCAAAAACGCAGTGCGCTGGAAAATGTCATGAAGCCAGACACCTTAACCACGCATCAACAACGACTCACCAGCCAAGGCTTCAGTCACTTTAGTCTCTGGTTCCAATGCTTTAACTTTGCTTCTATGGTGGCCATCAAGTGATCAGCTTTAGCTCATTTTACCAACAAATCGCCGATTCGAATCTACAGCACTGGCTCGAAACCCTGCCGAGCATTTTAGGCAAGTGGCAACGGGAGCATAAACACGGCAACCTGCCAAAGTGGGAAAAAGTGCTCAACAAGCTGCACTATCCGGCACCCGACCAAGTGGATTTTGTTGATAGCGTGACCGTCGGTAGCGGCGAGCAACTCAGCCCAGGCGAAAAAGAGAAGCTAGAAAACCTGCTGCGTCTGTTTATGCCATGGCGTAAAGGCCCCTTCCACATTCATGGCATACATATCGATACCGAATGGCGCAGTGACTGGAAATGGGACCGCGTTAAGCAACATATTTCGCCGCTAAACAACCGCACTGTGCTCGATGTCGGTTGTGGCAGTGGCTATCACATGTGGCGCATGTTGGGCTCAGGTGCTAAGCGCGTCGTCGGTATCGACCCTTCGCCGTTGTTTTTATGTCAATTTGAGGCGGTAAAACGGTTAGCAGGCACACATCACCCTGTGCACTTGTTGCCTCTTGGCATTGAAGAGCTGCCACCGCTTGATGCATTTGACACAGTTTTCTCCATGGGCGTTTTGTATCACAGGCGTTCACCTATCGATCACTTGTTACAGCTGCGTGATCAATTGCGCACCGGTGGTGAGCTCGTGCTAGAAACCTTAGTGATAGATGGCGACGAAAACGCCGTACTCGTGCCTCAAGATAGATATGGCAAAATGAATAATGTATGGTTTATTCCGTCCGTTGCCGCCCTCATGCTCTGGTTAAAGAAGTGTGATTTTACCGACATACGTTGTGTAGATACCGATGTCACAGCCCTTGCTGAGCAACGCCGTACCGACTGGATGCCTAACGAGTCACTGGTTGAATACTTAGATCCTAACGACATCACCAAAACGGTTGAAGGTTATCCTGCGCCCAAACGTGCCACGATTATCGCGGTGAAAAATCAGCCTAATCAGGATTTAAACTAACCTTTTCAGTCTGAAGTAAGCGAATATCAGTCATTACGTCCTCAGAGTTTGAGTTGGTAATGGCTGATATCAAAAGCCGAAAGATCACCATTCATCTAGTACATCTGGAATATGTAAGTGTTCAGCAGCTCAGTGTAACTCCTTCCTTGAATAGCAATACATTTGCGACTCCCACCCTTATCGTTGACATCCAGAACATAACAGGGTTTCATGCATAACAAATAAGGATAGGCCGCGCGTAGCCGCGACCTTATCCCAAGTGTTGAACAAGCCCGATGCTGGTTGTTGACACTTTATTATGCAAATAGCGGATTGAGAATTTGAGGGTGCTAAGGTCGTACTTTGAAAGAGACTTTTTTGCAGACATGACCCGCCCTTAGCGAACGAGCTAATATTTTTATCACTTTTTTATCAAGCCTTTATCGAGTCCTCATTTTGTTTGGTTAACCCGTTATCCTTATACTTCTCGCCTTAAGCGGTGATATTAGCCCCTGTCGGTCGATGACGCATATGAACGCCCATAAAATGCATAGCTTGATGGCAACAAGGGCAATAGCGCACGGCTAAGGCACGTTTGACCTCTGGTAA
>NZ_JAMTCC010000058.1:0-16471 GCF_025370265.1 Shewanella septentrionalis
CAGAGGCGGTGGTTTTGGGATGACAATAAAAAACGGTACGCACTGCGTACCGTTTTTGTTTCTACGACTATCTAAATCGTCATCTAAATCAGCATCAGCATTGACGCCAATCACACGGCTTCGGCTTAACTGCTTATTCCACATTGATGGGTTTGATAACCTTACAAGGGTTGCCAGCCGCCACACAGTTCGCCGGAATGCTCTTATTCACTACGCTACCGGCACCGATGACACAATTATCGCCAATGGTCACACCGGGCAACACTGAGACATTCCCCCCAAGCCAGACATTATTACCGATTTGAATTGGCGCGCCGTATTCCGTCGTTTGCCGCGCAATGGGATCGATAGGATGCGTTGCGGTAGAAATCATCACATGGGGACCAAACATCACGTTATCGCCAATCGAGACTGAGCAAACGTCTAATATGGTTAGATTATGATTAGCGTAAAATTGTTTACCAATATGAATGTTATAACCGTAGTCACAAAAAAAATTGGGCTCAATATGGCCGCAGTGTTGAATATCGAGCAGGCCACGAAGATGCTCCATTCGGGCATCAAGCTGAGTCGGTTCGGCCAGATTAAACTGATGGCAAACGGATTTCGCCCGCATCCGCTCAGCTAATAGCTCATCATCCCATGCCTTATAGGGCTGACCCGCTAACATTTTTTGTTTCTCTGTCTGTTTTATTTCAGTCCCTTTACTCTCAACCATAATGCATCCCCTGCAGTTAATCTCATGCTGTCACCCTACCAAACCTCAGCATTCAAGCTCAAGTGACTAAATTAATAAAAGTAACAAAAGTGACAAACAGAAAATATGACAATGTTAATCTCTCATCTATCGCTAATACGGCACACTTTGTACCGCAAAGATGGGGATCAGCTGGGCAAACTCGATAGATAAATAGCAAGGTCTTGTGGTGATAACAGAGTAAACATCCCAAAAAGATGAATTGTTTACATACTAAGTTACAGTTACTCATCGAAAAAAACGGGACGCACATTGGCTAAACCCGCAGTTTTCATTACACTATCGGCCTTCTCATCTTCACCCAAGAATGACCAAACCATGCCAGATTTTGCCTTACTTGCAGTGTTTATCCCGACCTTCTTCTTTGTTTCTATCACGCCGGGCATGTGCATGACGCTCGCCATGACACTGGGCATGAGCATAGGTGTGCGCCGCACCCTGTGGATGATGCTGGGTGAACTGGTAGGCGTAGCGTTAGTGGCGACAGCCGCAGTGATGGGCGTTGCCAGTATCATGCTCAACTATCCCGAAGTCTTTCAAATCTTTAAATGGGTTGGCGGAATTTATTTAGGCTTTATCGGCGTACAGATGTGGCGCGCCCGCGGCAAGATGGCCATGTTAAGCGATGACGACACTAACCCCAGAGCCAGCAATTTAACCTTGATCTCCCAAGGCTTTATTACCGCCATTGCCAATCCTAAAGGTTGGGCATTTATGGTGTCGCTGCTGCCACCTTTTATCAATGCCGAGCGCGAAGTTGCGCCGCAGCTGCTCGCGCTGCTGAGCATTATCATGGTGACCGAGTTTACCTCTATGCTCGCCTACGCCAGCGGCGGCAAAAGCCTACGTATTTTCCTAAGCCGCGGCGATAATATTCGCTGGTTAAACCGCATTGCAGGCAGCCTGATGATAGGCGTGGGCGTGTGGTTAGCCATGAGCTAACATTCATAGCCAATATTCATAACTAACCGTTTGAATTAACAGCTTAGATAGAACTGCTTAGGTTGTACTACATAGGTTGAACAAGCACGACATAAATGAGAGCCCAATAAAGTCCCGTTAACTCGATCTTTTATTAGGGCTCTTTTTTGTAGGGCAAAACAGCTCGCATCTGCGCCATATATTGCTGCATTTGCTGTGCTTCTTGCTCAACAAAATCGGCAATCGCCGCCCTAAATCCTAAATGGGCAATATTATGGTAGGAATACATTTCAACAGGTTCAAAGCCGCGCAGCACCTTATGCTCCCCCTGTGCCCCCGCATTAAACATTTGGAATCCATGTTCAATACAGTATTGAATGCCTTGATAATAACAGGCCTCAAAATGCAAGCCGTCGAGCTCAACCGTTGTCCCCCAATAACGGCCATATAAGCATTTTTGCCCTTGAGTATTCTCGCCTTTGAGATACAAGGCGCCGGCTACCATCTCGCCCTTGGCATCTTCGACCACCAACAGTAAGACTTGCGCGGCGAGTTGTTCCCCCAACAGCTGAAAAAAGGTCGGCGTTAAATAGCCGCGATGACCGGAGCGCTTAAGGTAAGTTAATTGATAACATTGGATAAACGTCTGCCATTGTGAAGCGGTAATGTGTTCACCTTCGACAAAGTGAAACTTAAGATTAAAAGGCTGTAACTGCGCCCGCTCCTTCAAGATATTCTTACGTTTGCGCGAACTAAAGCCCGCCAGAAAATCATCAAAGTCGCGATAACCGCGATTATGCCAATGGAACTGCGTGCCTAAGCGTTTTAACAGCGGATTGGGCAAGCCTTCAAATAACGGCGTTTGGCTTGGGGTAACAAATAAGCTATGCCATGAAGAAATCGGGCTGTCGCCCTGATCTTTAACGCTTTGCATTGACCCATCAAGATCAGCTTCATCAACAACGGACTGATTAAGCTCTGACTCATCAAAAACCGCATCACCTTGCTCTAACACACAAGGCTCTGACGCAAACAGCTCTGATGTTAGCCGGCGATTCAATGTCAGCAGCAGTAATTGCGCCACGCGCAGTTGCTCAACGCTATCTAATGCAGAATGAATGCCCATCCTTCGCCCTTGCACTGGGGTAAAAGGGATTGCATTCACCCATTTGGGATAATAATCGAGTCCATGGCGCTCATAGGCTTCGGCCCACGCCCAATCGAACACGTACTCGCCGTAGGAGTGAGACTTTTGATACAAGGGCATCACCGCCACTAGCGATAATGGATTGAAGTGCTTAGCCGCTTGCCGGCTTATCAGGGCTCCTGCAGCCAAAGGCGACAAGCTTTTATCGGTACTTACGACTTCATTTAATCTGTCACCCACATCAAACACGCATAAATGCCGCGGCGTCCAACCCGTTGCAGCGCAGGCCGAATGGCTCTGCTCAAGCGCCAACAGAAACTCATGGCGACAGAAGGGATTCGCCTTCCCCATAACGGCATTCCACGCACTGGCCGATATGTCCGACATTGAGCTCGTAAAGGCCAAGATAAGCTGTCTCATTGGGTAAATTCTCGTCCTTTACGGATCTTAACTAATATACAAGGTTGCAATTAAGCCTAATTCTCGGCACATTGCATAGCCATAATGAAAATAAATTCAGGATTGAGTATGCGTCCAACAAGACCTTTTAGACCTCTTATTCTCGCCATTGCCATGGCGCTTCCCCTACTATCATCACCCAGTCTGCTTGCCGAAGAATCGTCAATTTTCAGCCAGATGGCCACAGCACAACCTGTGTGGGCCAAGCATGGCATGGTTGCCAGCCAAGAAACACTCGCCAGTCGCACTGGCGTTGAGATCCTAAAACAAGGCGGCAATGCCGTTGATGCGGCCGTGGCCGTGGCCTTCAGTTTGGCTGTCACTTTACCGCGTGCAGGCAATATCGGTGGCGGCGGTTTTATGCTGGTGCATATTGCTAAAGAAAACAAAACCATCGCAATCGATTACCGTGAAATGGCGCCATCTAAAGCCAAAAAAGACATTTTCCTCGATGAGAATGGCGATGCAGTTGAGAAGCTGAGCCGCGAACACGGCCTTGCTGTGGGTGTCCCAGGTACCGTGATGGGCATGAGCTTAGCCCTTGAAAAATATGGCACTATGACACTCGCCCAAGTCGCCGCGCCCGCAATTAAAATGGCGCAGGAAGGCATTAGCGTGACGCCAGATCTTGCCGAATCTCTTGCAGGTCTAAAACGCCGCATGACCCAATGGCCAACCACGGCTGCTATCTTCTACAAAGCCGACGGCAGTGACTATCAAGTTGATGATATTCTTAAACAACCTGAGCTTGCTCATTCATTAAGTCTGATCGCTGAAAAAGGCACCAAAGGATTCTACGAAGGTGAAACCGCCACTAAACTCATCAATGCGGTGAAAGACGCTGGCGGCATTATGACTTTAGACGACCTTAAAAATTATAAGGTTGTAGAACGCGAACCCGTGCGCGGCGAATACCGTGGCTACGAGGTTGTGTCTATGCCACCGCCATCATCGGGCGGCGTGCACATCATAGAAATGCTTAATGTGTTGCAACAATTCCCGATTGATAAACTCGGCCACAATACGGCGCAGACCATTCATCTGATGGCAGAAACCATGAAGCACGCCTATGCCGATCGCAGCGAATACTTAGGCGATCCCGACTTTTATAAGGTGCCCGTCAAAGCCTTAACCAGTAAGGACTACGCCCAAAAAATCGCCAGCCAAATCGCGATGAATAAGACAACGCCAAGCGCCGAAATCAAGCCAGGTAAACTCGCGCCCTATGAGAGCGACCAAACCACTCACTTCTCGGTAGTGGATAAATGGGGCAATGCAGTTTCAAACACTTACACCTTAAACTTCAGCTACGGCTCAGGTTTAGTGGCCAAAGGAACTGGCATTTTGCTCAATAACGAGATGGATGATTTCTCGGCCAAACCCGGCGTGCCAAACGGCTACGGTTTAGTCGGCGGTGATGCCAATGCGGTCGAAGGCAATAAGCGCCCATTGAGCTCCATGAGCCCCACTATTGTGATGAAAGATGGCAAGCCCTTCCTCGTCACTGGCAGCCCCGGCGGTTCACGCATTATCACCACCACACTGCAGATCATCATGAATGTGATCGACCATGGATTAAACATCGCCGAAGCCAGTAATGCGGCGCGGGTGCACCATCAATGGCTGCCCGATGAGCTACGAGTCGAATCCAGCTTAAACCGCGATACCATTTCCCTGCTCGAAGCCAAAGGCCACAAAGTGAAAGTACAGTCCGCTATGGGCAGTACACAATCAATCATGGTGACCGAACAAGGAATTTTTGGCGCGTCTGATCCACGCCACTCAGGTAGCGAAGCCATCGGCTACTAGCATCTCCATGATGACAATTTTAGTGAAAGAGATGAGTGTAAAGAAATGGGTGAGAGAAATAGGTGGATGAGATAAAAGGATTTATGACCTATTCGATCTAGGTCATAAACCCTGAGTAAAGCTTGTCCTTCCGCTCAACGAATACAAACTCGCAATCAAAAAGCCCTGCTATACATCACTGTATAAGCAGGGCTTTTTATTCTTTTAGATTACACCTTATCATGCTGATTTACGTTAACTTTTAATTTGATGAAGCGACAGGTGAGTCATGAAGTATCTACTGAGACCTAACGCACTTCTGTACAAAATTCATTGGTAAACTGTAATGTCAGTTATTGGGATCTTAGCGTTGGCTGGTATCCACTAATATAGGCTTGCCATGGCATTCACTCTCCGACACGCAGCTAGTCCGTCCTTGGATGCTCGACCGCCCCATCCATGGGGCGGACGGTCGTCTCGCTAATCGCCATGGCTCACCTTTTTGGCACTAGTGTAACCTGTCTGTATGAAGGAGATACCCTGTACGCTTTTGGACAGAAACGAGCTAGATTATTTACTCGAATCCAGCCAACTCAGATTAGAAAAAGTATCTGAATTATAGTGCAAGTCCTAAATGGCTGGCTTTGTTAATTTGATCCTAATATTTAAAAACTAGGGCCAATAGTCCATAACAAAATTCATACTTGGTCTTAGTTGTTAGGTGTAGTAATAAATTTAATTTACTAAAATTTAGATTCAAGTCGGGGGGAGGATTCCCCCGTCCTTTTGTAATCTAAACAGCAGTATCTTCCAATATATTTTTAGCAGACCAGTTCCACCGTGTCACTACACATTCCTTTATATAGTGTTTTAATACTTAATCAGCATAGTTATTTGTCTTTCCTTTTGGCCATCAGCTAACTTTTGAAGCTCTTTCAATTTGTGGTTGATTCCCGAATCTCTAGTGAGGTTATTCTTCTTTAACCAATTTTTTAAATATTGCAATGTATCAAAGTCTGTATTGATATCACAAGCATCTACAAAGTTAGCTTTTATAACATTAAAAAGCGAGGATGTTCTATTTATTGGGAATTGAAATTTATCAATTAAAGCAAGTGAAAGAATTTTATTATCCATGTTATCTTTCAATAGCTCTGTTATCAATTTTTCAAACTCACCTTCAATGTCAATGATATTGAAGTTGCAAACAATGCTATTGTCCAAAGAGTTAATAAAAGATGCTTTAGCAAAATTAAGGCTCTCTGCAATACGTTTTACAGAACGTTTACTTATATTACTCCAATTAAGGTATGAAGATGTTTTACCATGTGCTTCCCTAATTAAGGGTTTATCTTGCTGTTCAACTATTAAGTATTCGATAAATGAATCATATTTACTTGTATCATTGTTGATTTTACTTAATATCAATCCCCATTGTTCAGACTCTGAAATAATAGCTATAGCTTTATACATATCGGGATTTTCAAAAAATATCACGTTGTCTGCTAAAATATTAATCAGCTCTGGGTATTCCTCTACAGACCAAAGTAAAAAATCATTATATGATTTTTGTTCAGAATCTACTTCATAAGGCGATAAATTGGCTAAAATGTTAACAACATTTAATTGATGACTCCCTTTGAAATAGCTCTCTTTGTGGACAATGTTAGTGAAAATATATTTACCAATCATTGTTTTAAAGGTAGATGGTGAGTTATCAATTGAGGATATTTTATCAAGCCATTGCCACGCTAGTAAAACATATGCTTCATTACCAGGGTATGTAGTAACTAATGAATGGAGCACTGATATCATTTGAGTGAGGTATTCTTCCGATAGATCATGTTTTACCAAATCAATAATGTTTAAATAATCTCGATAATATGTTAATTGAACGTTATTAACTACTAACTTAAGACCTGAGCTTTCAACCCATTTTGCAAGGTCACTGCTAACATTATCGACACCATTAAGAATGTTTATGAATTCAAATAGTGCCGATGAAATCTCTGTATTCGCCTGATTTTGATTAATGTGGGCCTGCATTTGCTTCAATAAAAAATTCATTAATTCTGACGAACCATTTGCATTCTTCTTTATTAAACCCGCTCTAACTATAAAATTAGCAAGAGCCTTACTTTTCTCAAATGCATCCGAAGTAATAGAATGATTAATCAAATTAACTTTAAGGAATGGGATGATCGAATCAAATAAATAATTAGTAAAATTATAGTTTGCAACTGTTTCATAAATACAAATAAAATTAAACATAAATTCTAAAAACTCAAAGTTCGCAGTCCCAGCCCCTATATGCTCTTTGTACAAATCTAATAAACTATAATATTCATCTGTGTTTTTAGAATCAAAATTCTTAAATGCATATGTATCTAACTGAGCAAATTGAGTAATTGCATTGGTGAGTAACTCCTTATTATCCGCAAATGCTTCCTCAGTTAAATATTCGTCAAATATTGTTTCTTTAATCAATTTAGAAGCTTTTAGTAAATTATTTTTTTCTTTAAAGTATTCTTGGTGTTTTTTTACTAAGCGTACAAACCAAAGTTGTAATCCTTCATTTTCAAAGAGTGGGAGACTTGTAATAGCTGAAATAGTTGTGGCCTTATCAATTTCAATAAATATTGAAATTAATTTATCAATTACCTTTACTGCACTTTCTGCATCACTACTGTAAGCTAAATACTTATCCAAATCATCTGTAAACCTTAGTAATATTTTTGATGAAAATAGAGTGATAATTGTTTTTTTATCAAGAGTACTTAAGACTTCAATGTATCCATCACGCTGTAAAACCTCATTATCTTCGTCAGCAGTAGGGATATTAACAAAAGTGTTAAGTAAACAGATAGTTGCGGCATCTACATAATTGGGATTTTTATCTATATTTTTAATTAACATCATAACAATTTCAAATAATTTATCTGGTGTACAATAATCACTTATTGATTCTTTATCTTTACTCAAAACATCAAAATATCGACTTTTTGCTTTGCGGTTGTTGAAACTCGCTATTGAAAAAACTATATCTATTACTTCAGAATCAAAAGAATATAAAGTTTTTGGATTAATCCTGTCAAAGTGCTCAATAATAAAGTTCACTATTTTTCTTTGATGTAGAGGAGAAATTGATGAAACCAGTTCCACAAGGCTTGGGATATATGTAGTGAAATCAGAGCTATAATTTAAGTTGTCTGTGATTTTACTAATGACTTCAGATATCTCATCCTTCTCTTTATTAATAAAGTTGTTTAACACTATCATATTTCTAGTTTTTAGAGCGTTTGACACTCTGTTATAAATTTCATTGCCTACCACACCACTGTAAGATAATTCATCCAAATAAATAAAGGCTTTAATTAATGAAGAGTCATAAATTTCTGTTCGACTGACAAATTCTTCAACTTCTAAATTAACAACACCATTTTTAATTAATCCTTTAAAGTATTGGTGTGCATATTTTGGAATATTGTCACCTAAGTCAATAGCTGTGGCTTCTGGGGCGACTAACTCAAAGTGGTTTGTTCTTGTTCTAAAGTGATTAACAATCCAAGTTGGAAGTTCTGGGAACTTCAGGAGGTTTTTTTCCAGTCCATAATAGATAGATAACATGTACACACGGGCATATGGTAAAATATTTTTAGAAATAGTGCCTACTTTTAATCTCCTTTCTTTTTTTTCTAATTTCAAAGCATGCTCAAGTTGCAAAGTAAAACGGTTGAATATGTTGATAGCTTCACGAGGAGTCTTTATTGAACTGACAAGCAAAATATCAATTAATGAATCCAGTTCACCAGAGTTTTCCAAAAGGTTGTTTAAGGGGTGGCATTCACTTTCATTATTGATTTTTGCAATCAAAAACTCTCTCAAATCTAACTGACTTTGTGGCGGAACACTTATAGTATGTGAGAATATTTTTGAACAAAAATCTTTTGCTTTCCATTGAACTTCTTTTTCATCTATTCCTTCTGATTTATCAATTGCAGATTCATAAAATGCGCGTTGAATGTTGTTCAAATCACATGGAATAATGAAGATGGCTTTACCTAAGTCAATAAACGTTCGTAATTCATTTAAAGTTTTAATGATTTCATCATTATGCTTTCTATCAACATCTTCAATCACAATAACTAAATTTTGACATTCTGGATTTCCATTATGTTTACTTAAAATATTTCTAAATACTGACTGTAATTGCTCTGTATTAGAGATGGAAGGAAGTGAAATTGATTTCTCTGATGGAGTGATATGGAATTTAAAAAGTGTAGGTAAGCTTTTAAATATGTTCTTTGATAATGCTGAAATTAAGGATGTTGAAGTTAGTGATATTAGAAATGCTTTCAGTCCAAACATAAAACTACTGCTAATATTGCTTTCTATTACGAAATCAATTAGCCCAGCTAAAGTTCCGACAATAAGACTGCCGTATAGAATGGTTTTTATAACCCCCCCAAGTTAATAACTTTGTGTACTTAGGAAGTTCTTTGATAAAACTTGCAATTCCTTCATCGAGGTTTTTTTGATTAACTTCTTTTTTGGTAAAGCTTGAATACACTAAGTCACTAAACTTTTCGTCCAACGATGAAATTTCATTTTCATATACCAATGTCTCTAAAAATTTTTTATCTCTAAAATCTCGGTTTCTTTTGTTTGTTAACGCATAAAAAACGTTTCGAAACAAAGCGTAATATGTATTTTCTTTTTCATGTCGCCAAATATTGAAATGAATAACTTTTTTATTTGTAGAGCCGTTCCACCTTTCAAATAACAAATTTGTAATGGTTGACTTACCACTACCATACTCTCCATTCAAACATATACAGCTAGGGATATTATCTTCTTTAAATAGGCTATCAATTTTTTCGTCTAATAATTCAGAAATGACATCATGGGATAATTTGTCATCATTAACTGTTGAAACTGGTACCGTCTTGATTTGCCAACTACTTTGAAGCCTATTATTCATTGGTGTACTCACTTAGAAGATATGAAAAAAAACAGTTGGAACTGTGTGTGACCGTTCAAATAAACCACTATAAATCATTTAGTTACCAACTGATACTACTTAGTAACAGTTTTTATACAGATTATTAGTTCATTATTTGTACCGAATGATGTTAATGGCAGGGTGAGGTCGTGAACGTTTTTCATACAGAGTCATGCGGCTACCCTGTTGCTAATGGGCTTTCGGATTATATTTGATTGGTCAAAAATATATGAACAGGATGTGTGTTAGCTTTTGCACTAAGCAATAAAGGGGCAAAAGCTTTTTAGGATGGACTTATGAATTAGGGACTTAGTTAAGATTGGCATTGTTGCAACAGTGACCGTTGGCGACATGGATGTCGCAGTCGAGCCCTCAGGGACGAGTTTATGGCGAGTCACAGGGGAAACAATGACAATTCATGCAGCACAACTGACGATATAACTCACTAGCTTTGAGCTTTTGAGCTTTTGAGCATTTCAAGTTGGAATGGCGGAAATCTAAGATTTAACCGCCATAGTTCTATTAACCCTTAATGCTTGGCTTAATACTTGATATCAGACTTTATTGCTCCCTACACTTTTATGCCATTGCACAATCACTTTAACAAAGAGCGCTATTTAACCGCCGATAGCTCGATAAACGCTGCGGTGTACATTTTTAGATTCAGCATAAATTGCTTATGTGTGATGAACTCTTTTTCGGTATGGCCTGTGTATTCCACGCCCGGCATGGCAGGGCCAAAACTTAAGGCATTGGGGAATAATTTACTGTTGGTTGAGCCGCCGATTGCAACGGGTTTAGGGTCGACTATGCCAGTAAAGTGGGCAAACACGTCGAGCAGGGTTTGTTGCTGCGGCGCGTCCTTCATCACCATAGGCTCACCCCAATAACTTTCGATATCAGCAAGCTGCACTTGGTGTTTATCCTGCCACAGGGCTAAGGCTTCACGGGCTTGCTTAGCGAGTAACTCTGGTGTTTTGCCGACAGGACGGCGCAAGTTAATAGTCACCTCAGTGCCCTTCTGCGTTTGCACCACTACAGTTGGGGCTAAGGTCAGCGGTCCCATAAAATCATCTTTATAGGCTAAGTCACCAAATTGCTCAGCATAAATGCCTAATCCCACCAGCTCGTTCATGGCGGCGACAGTTAAGGATGCGCTAGTTTTCGGCCAAGGTTTATCATTCAATTCGGGACTTAACAATGCCGCCAAATGGGTCACAGCATTCACTCCATCTTCAGGAGTGGATGAATGGGCGGCTTTACCGTCGGCAAAGATATGCAAGTTGCACTGTTTATCGACGCAATGGTTTTCAAAACGATATTTCATCCCCTGCTGCGCGGCGGCTCTGGTCTGTAACTTTGTCAGTAATGCGGGTGAAACCGCCTCAATTTCTGCTTCAGCCTGCTGCGGTACTTGGCTGGCAAAATAGCCACCAGAGAAAGCCGTTAACGTGGGCGCTTGAGTTGAAGCCTCTGCTTTAGCTTCTATATTGGAGATCGTAATATTGGGCACAGTAAAGGTAATCTTACTCCAACCTTTCTCGGCGGTAACCACGGGGTATTCGGCATCAATAGTAATGTTCATGTCCGCTGGCGTGTAGCTGGCTAAAAAGGTTTTCAGTGGTTCCCAGTCGGACTCTTCAGCAAGATAAACCAAGAGTTCAATACGTCTATCTCGCTTAATGTGTTTATCTTTAATCGCCTTCATCGCATACATGGCGGTGACAATGGCACCCTTGTCGTCCTCTGTGCCGCGGCCAATCAGTTTGCCCGGTTCCGATTGAGTATCAAGCAGATAAGGGCTCTGCGCCCACAAGGCAGGATTAGCTGGTTGCACATCGCCGTGGGTGACTATGCCTAACTTTTTAGATTCATTGTTTACAGCCGAATTGGCATCTAAGCCAATCAACACCACATAACCATGATCGGCATAATCTAACCCGAGCTCCTGACTGAGTTGCTTTAAACTCGACTTGAAGCCCACAAAGGCGGGATTGGTATCTGGCGTTTGCCCTTCAACCGCTTGGGTATTAAAACTCACCAACTGAGTCAAACTCTGCACCATAGCCGCATCGTATTTTGCGACCGCATAATCGGCGACCTTTAGTGCATTTTGGCTTAACTGGGGGACGTTTGTTTGGGCCGCTGTTGTTGCTGGCGCTGCAATACACTGCGGCATAACCCAGCTGGACGCAGTCAGTAATGCCAAGGATAACGCTCGACGCACGCGAGCATGTTGAATACCAGATTGAGACATAGAAGATCCTATTATTGTTATTCGTGTTTTAGGACCGTACTGCAAGAGACGGTTGAAAATGGATTAAGCTGGAATGGATTAAGCTGGTTTACTGCAACGTGTTGCTTATACCAGTCATCTGCGACGTGTTTGCGGCTATTATCTTCGACTACAGCCTTGACCAATGATGTTGCCAATAAAGTGCACCGAGACCCGATAACAGCCTCAGCCAGTTTGCCATATTATTTTGCTTAAAAGCCTGAAACAAAACATTTGTTACAAACTAAACACAAAATCGATGGAACCCCTAGTCCGATACATGTTAAACAGTCACATTAAGATAAATTAATGGTTTTAGCCGCGCGTAGACTTCAATTTTTGCTGAAATCCATGGCCATCATCAAACAATCACCCATAACAATAATCGACCTAACGGGGAACAAATAATGAAGGGACTAACCCTTAAACCGCAAGCCCGCACGGCTAAGCTCACGCTAAGTGCCATCGCTTTAGCCTTAACTTTGGGCGCTTGTAGCACACAACAACCCGATGCCAGTGTTCAAGCAAACGCAGCGCCCAATGCCGTGTCGGCGCAGATTATCAGTCAGAATGCGACCAATCCATTCTTCAAACCCTATGATACGTTTATGGAAATTCCGGCCTTTGATAAGATCAAGCCAGAGCATTTCCTCCCAGCCTTTAAAGCAGGCGTGGCTCAGCAACACGAACAAATTCAAGCGATTGTTGATAATAAAGCCAAACCCACCTTCGCCAATACCATTGAAGCCATGGAATTTTCTGGCGATCTAGTGACCCGCGTATCTAACGTCTTCTTTAACCTGACAGGCGCCGATACTACGCCAGCATTGCAAGCACTCTCCAAAGAAGTGTCGCCTATGTTATCGTCCGCCGAAGACGATATCCTGCTCAATGACAAACTGTTTCAAAAAGTCAAAGCCGTTCACGACGCGAAAGACAGCCTAAAACTCAGCACGGCCCAAGCCAAATTACTGGAAGATACCTATAAATCTTTCACCCGTGGCGGCGCTAACTTAAGCGAGCAAGATAAAACCAAACTGCGCGCATTGAACGAAGAAATCGGTAAACTCAATTTAGCCTTTGGTGACAATCTATTAGCCGAAACCAATGCCTTCGAATTAGTGGTTGATAGCAAAGCCGATCTCGCTGGTTTACCCGCTGATGTGATTGCGACCGCTTTTGAAACTGCGAAAAAACGTGGCCATGAAGGCAAGTGGGTATTCACCACTTCTCGCCCTTCTATCACGCCTTTTTTAACCTATGCCGATAACCGCCAGTTACGTGAAAAACTCTATAAAGGCTATATCGAGCGCGGTAACAACAATAACGCCAACGATAACAAGATTATCCTCGCGAAGATTGCCGCCCTGCGTGCTGAACGTGCTCAACTGATGGGCTATAAAACCCATGCGGATTTCGTGTTAGAAGAACGCACAGCTAAAACGCCAGAAAACGTCTACGGCTTGCTCAACAAAGTATGGCCAGCGGCATTAGCCCAAGCCAAAACCGAAGTGGCTGATATGCAAGCCATGATTGACGCGCAGGGTGGCAAATTTAAGCTGCAAGCGTGGGACTGGGATTACTACGCCGACAAAATTCGTGTCGCTAAGTACAGCTTTAACGAGCAACAAACCCGCCCGTATTTCTCACTCGACAGTACATTAAAAGGCGTGTTCTACACGGCTAATCGTTTATACGGTTTGACCTTTAAAGAGCGTACCGACTTACCCAAATACAATGCAGAAGTCCGTACTTGGGAAGTTTACGATAAAGACGGCAAGCTGATGGCCATATTTATGGGTGACTATTTCACCCGCGACAGCAAACGTGGCGGCGCTTGGATGAATTCCTTCCGCAAACAATACAATATGAATGGCGTTGATTCTAAACCTATTATTGTTAACGTATTGAACTACCCTCGCCCAGCTGGCAATGAGCCAGCGCTGCTGACCTTCGATGAAGCCAGCACCCTATTCCACGAATTTGGCCATGCCCTACACGGCATGTTATCGAATGTGGAATATCGCTCACAGGGCGGCACCGCCGTTCCTCGCGATTACGTTGAGTTCCCATCGCAAGTGAATGAAAACTGGATGACTCAGCCAGAAGTGTTAGCTCAATTTGCCAAGCACTACAAAACCGGCGAAGTGATCCCACAAGAATTAGTGAAAAAAATCCAAGCGGCCAGCAAGTTCAACCAAGGCTTTGCCACCGTTGAATATATGGCGGCCACTAAGCTCGATTTAGATTGGCACACACTGACCGACACTACGCCAAAAGATGCGGCCAAGTTTGAAGCGGACTCGTTAGCGGCAATGGGACTGATTGAAGAAATTAGCCCACGCTATCGCAGCACTTACTTCTCGCATATTTTCGCAGGCGGTTATTCTGCAGGCTACTACAGCTACCTGTGGTCGGATATTTTAGGCGCGGATGCTTTCGAAGCCTTTAAAGAAAACGGCATTTTCGACAAGGCCACTGCGGATTCCTTCCGTAATAATATCCTGTCGAAAGGCGGCAGCGATGATCCTATGCTGATGTATAAAAACTTCCGCGGTAAAGAAGCCGGCATAGAGCCGCTGCTGCGTAGCCGCGGATTACTGGCCGAGTAACATCACCAATCATCATTTGCCAAAGGCAAGATAAACAACGGGAGCTTCGGCTCCCGTTTTCTTATAATTTTATTAAGCAACTTCTACAATAACCTATTAATTGGCTCAATATTTTAGTACTGTGTTGCCGCATATAAGGATATTTTTAAAATTATCAATGGAAATGATTATGTCTAATGCCCTACTAAGCTCTCCATTTCAAGCAAATAAAGAAAAACTGCTCACACTGCGATTACAGAACGAACTCAATACCATTCGAATATTCAAAGCTCTGGATGCTGACCCAAATACAATTGGTGCCGAAGTGGTTTTTATAGACTATGAATATTCCCTATGATTCCTTTATGCCACTAATATCCCATTCGATGAATATTACGAGAATGTAAAGATACAGTAGCTGCCAGCTTTAGCCTTAACCTGAGCAGTAAGGCGTGCAGGTGGAAAAATCTACAATATAACAATCGTCAGCTATAAGGAATTCAGAGTCTATGTCAGATAATTTTTTTGAGAAACATGACTTATCTATCGGCGTGTTTGTCGTTGGTATTGCAGTCATCATGTTCCTTATGTTTGGTGCGGGTGCTATCGGCCCTTTACTTTTTCTTACGATTGAAACGCTGTTCGGTAAATTAACAAACGAAGAGTATGGTATCCTTTTCGCATCAAGTATAGTGATCATGACCCTGCAGGGCGGGATTAAGCTTTGTTAAATCTCTTAACCAAAGAAAATCTCGCTCCTAAAATCGCCATTCCATGCAGCTTTTCTTATCTTGGTTGGTTTGCTGGCTTTTAGCGGATGCTGCTCTAAAAGGTTCAGCACGATACGACGAAATAGCGCCATCTTCTTCGCGTTTTCACGGTCACCAATCCTTGAACAGTCTTCCCTAAAAGTGACGTCAAGCACCCAGTGTTGCTGGTTCTCGATGTGCCAATGCTGACGCACCGCTTTGGCTGCAAGTTCGACGTCTAAAGGTAAGGAACTTAAGTAATAATCCGTATTTATGGTTGCAATGCCTTTACATGTTCGTTGACGCTCAACTGCTATGAGTTACTTGGCTGATGGCCACTTTTTCGCGAGCGCCTGTGGCAGCTTTGCAGGAATTTGAAACGTTGTGCGACGCTCCTTACGGCCATGCCCCTTGTCATCCTCTTCGATACTTAATATGTCGACGCCGTCGTTATCCCAGTGAGGTTGAAATTGCATCTCAATGGCCTGCCTCAGTAGCGGTTGGTTGCCTTTTACCTGAACAACATAGTCGCCTTTAGCTTTGATGATTTGTTGAAGCGTTTCCCGCTGGCAGTGAAGTGCATCAAACGTTACAACAGCATCTTTAATGTCTAACATGTGCAACAGCGCTTGAACCGTTGCGATTTCGTTACCTTTGGTCTGTGTATCTTGCTGATACAGCACAATTCCTTGTTCGGTATCAAAGGCCGAAACGAGGTGTAGCGCATTTTTAGCACCATGTTGATTAACAGCACCCCGCAAGGTTTTGCCGTCAATAGCGAT
>NZ_JAMTCC010000059.1:0-15785 GCF_025370265.1 Shewanella septentrionalis
ATGAGAGATTGTAGCCAGTGCAGTGGCAGGAAAGAGACAAACAATGGATTATCGTATTGCGTAAAATATTCACGCTAGAAAGGATCAACGGCAGAAAGTAGAAATAGTCAGTTCGTTAGGATGTTGAATTGAACAAATTGAGTGGAATAGGAACTGAATAAGTTAAAAGGGATAATACAGAGGGGATAATACAGAGGGGATAATTGAATTGGAGGTTCCCCTAGAGCCGACACCCCGGCACACGAGTCGCTTGCTGCGGTTGCTCCCTTCCGGGCCTGGCCGAGTTCACAAGTTATCATTGCGGGGGGACCCTAGGGTCACCATAACTTCGAGCATTGCTTTGAAAGATATAAACCAAAGTGCTTGCTTGAACGCCGTGGATTATCCCCCATGCCTCCTATGGGATCAAGAGCTAATCGACAAGATCTCTTAATATCCCGCCTAACTGCACAATCTATAAGCAAGTGAAGTGATTGAAATGATAAAAGCCTGCAAATGCAGACTTTTATAGACATTTCCCTGAGTTTCACTGTGTCAAACTTGGCATATTAAAAATTCAACAAGAGTGAAACTCAATACATAATGCAACTCAATCATCGCCTGAGATAATTACAACTTAATCAAATGACGATTCTGCTCAATCAACTTAGCCCCAATACCCGAGACATTGGCTAAATCATCAATTGCATTGAACTTACCATTTTGGGTTCGGTAATCGACAATCGCTTGCGCCTTAGCGGCACCAATCCCTTTTAGCACTTGTAACTGCTCGGCTGAAGCCGTATTGATGTTGACTTGAGCAGCATCCGGCATAGCTTTCTTCGCATCCGATGCCATATCGCTCGCCTCGGTTTTAGCCTGAGTCTGCATTTTAGCGGCGGCTTTAGTCGGGGTGTCTGCGGCGATTGCTGGCGTTGTTAAAAAAGCCGTTAATGCCATGGCGCTCATAATAGCGGGTATACATTTGGTGATGTTCATAACTCTTCCTCTATTCCATGAATTGCGGCCTCTCTTCCTACTTCCGTGGCCTCAAATCAAAAATAGTCCATGCTGTTATGAAATACCAAATCGGCGCCACAAATATTCACCCTAGCTAAACTTCACCTCTTAACCCGATGAACCTAAACTTAGCCATAGAAAAAGGGATGCTAAATTGCATCCCTTTTATCATTCAAATAGTTGGTGGTTTAAATTAGTGACACTCGTTAAGCTAAACGCGCTAACGCTTGATTCAAATCGGCGATAATGTCGTCACAATCTTCTAAGCCAATGGAAATTCGCAGCAGATTATCACCAATGCCAGCCGCCGCTCTCGCCTCTGGCGTATAGGGAGAGTGCGTCATCGACGCTGGATGTTGAATGAGGGATTCTGCATCGCCTAGGCTCACCGCAATAGAGAACAAGCTTAAATGCCCCACAAAGGCCATAGCCTCTTCTAAATTTGCCGCCAGTTCAAACGCGATCACCCCGCCGGCACGTTTCATCTGCTGACCAATTAATTTATGCCCTGGGTGAGAGGCAAGTCCGGGATAATACACCCGGTTAATACTGGGGTGTTCGGCCAAAAACTCGGCCACTCGCTGGGCACTATCGCAATGGCGCTGTAAACGCACATCTAAGGTTTTAAGGCCACGCAAGATCAGCCAAGCATCGTGTGGCGATATCACAGCGCCAATATCTTTTAAGATTTCATACTTCACTTTATGGAGCTGCTCTTCACTGCCACACACTATCCCGGCAATCACATCACCATGACCATTGAGATATTTAGTCGCACTGTGGATCACCAAATCGATACCAAAATCCAGCGGCCGCTGCAGTAATGGAGTCATAAAGGTATTATCGACAATACTGACCAACTGGTGGCGTTTAGCAATAGTCGCAATTGCCGCCAAATCAAACACCTGTAAATGGGGATTCACTGGGGTTTCACAGAAAATGACCTTAGTATTGGATTGAATCGCCGCTTCTATTTCTGCTACCGATGAAAAGTCCACTAGGGACACTTCAATACCAAAGCGAGCGAACTGAGTCGTCATTAGCGCATAAGTACAGCCGTATACGGCATTGGATGCCACTAAGTGATCGCCCATCTGCAAGTTAGCCAGTAATGCGGCGGATACTGCGCCCATACCAGATGCGGTTGCAGCGGCAGCCTCTGCACCTTCTAAAATCGCCATTTTACGTTCAAGCTCGGCGGTTGTCGGATTCCCTAAGCGCGTGTAAATATACCCCTGCTCATTACCCGCAAATCGCTCGCCACCTTGCTGAGCCGACTCAAACACAAAAGTCGCACTTTGATATAGCGGCGTCACTAAGGCGCCAAAGGCCTCACGCTCATGGCCGCCATGAATAACCTGTGTTGCCGCTTTCCACATCTTGCCTGACTCATCTTGCATACCTAGCTCCTTGTCATTGGCATTGAACTGCCCCCTTCTTGATTAATTGTTCGTTTGGGATGTTCAATACCTGCGTTATGGATAATCCAATAGATAAGTTAATGAAACATTAGCCCTATCGAATAAGACCTACAGAATAAGCCCTACCATAACGCGACCAAGCACTTAAGCCAGTAGCATGGCGAAAATAGCAGCGCGCAAAGTGTAATTAACTTGTTACATAGCACTTTTTAGTCGCACTTTGTCATACTCGCTACCTGCAAAAAAACATAAAAAAATGCGCTAAGGAACCAGCCCATTAACGCATCTATGTTGACGACTTTAAGCAGTCAATCATTTGATATTAAATAGCATTTACTCTCTAGACTTATCTTTAGTTGACTTAGGTACCTTGTCATCAACATCGGCGAACTGGCCTTTTAATGCGTCGCGGCCTTCCTTAGTAAACAGCTTGCCTGAAAACTGCTTCAGTTCAATTAACAATTCCTGGTGCACTTTAGACAATTTGGGCCTTTGCTCCTCCCTAAACACAATCGGCCGACACAGTGCCATGGCTTGATATCCAAGGCGCGCAGTTAACATACCGCCGCCTAAGCCTTGAGCCAAGCGAGCTGACAATTTACCTGTCATTTCAACTGATAACAGCTGTGTCCCTAAATCGGTAACTAATTCACTGGTGCCTGCATAAATAATATTGATGATGATACTGCGGATAAGTTTAATCCGGCTCCAATAACCTAACTCTATGCCATAACAGCGAGCCACATCGCGCAGCATACGTTGATTACGCCATAGGATGATCGCCATATCGAGCACGGCTAACGGGCTGGCTGCCAGTAGCACCGCCGACTCTGCCGCATAGCGTCGCACCACTTTTTTGGCCAGTTCATCCCGCTCCGTCAACACTAAGTCCTCGAATAACAAGACTTTCTCGGCATCGTTATGCTCATCTTTTAATGAACGGCGAAGTTGCTGCAAACCTTGGCTGTCGCCATAGTGGCACACTATGTTATCGATAAAGCTGTCTGCTTCACCCATTTGCATGCTCTGCGCCAGCCTAGCACCCGTTTCTTGGGTATCGGCGACCTGTTTAAGCCGCTTCAGTTTGCGGTACTCACTGACCACCCCTGCCAATGCCCACGCACTGACGACCCCAAGCACCGCACCATAAAAACTGAACAACCAAGGGCTCTCAAGCCAAGCATCCCTCAGTCCTAATCCCGTTTGAACCACCACGAGCAGCAATAAACTCACTGCCGCCATACGAGCATGCCAAGACCAACGGCGTGATTTTACAAGTTGAGGCGATACCGATTTGGTATCGTTCATTTCTAGATGGGCAGACAGTGTCGCATCCATTAACGCCTCAACATCAGCTTCAATGTCTTGCACAGGCGCAAGCTGATCAAAGGCTTTCGCCCCTTTGAGGTCCTCTTTACTGGGTTTAAGCGCCACGACTTGTGGGTCAAACAGCTGCTGCTTTTTCAGCGGCTTTTGTTTAATGGCCTGTTGTTTAGCAGCCTGTTGTTCAATGGATTGTTCAACTGATTGCTCAACCGAGCCTTCAAATGAGTTAGCAGAAGAATTGGAGGCCTGCTCATTTGGGTTATCCGATAGCTTTAGCGTCATTCCAACTTATCTCCCAGTAAGTACTGCAACAGATGATCGAGACGAATATGGTCAAAGTGCACTTGAGAGGGGTCAACATTCACATTGTTCGGCGGCGCAAAGCCGATAAAGTTAAACCCTTGATCACGCCAAAAATCGGGGTCAGGTAAGCGAGTGGGCACTTCGCCTGGAAACAAGGTCAGGGCTTTGCCATTGAGTCCCGTCCCCTGAACGACTTCGACCTCGCCCTCTTGGGTCGTCACCATGCCGTGGCGAGTCGCCTTGATGGCGCTAATCGCCATCGTCTCCACTTTGCAACCATCGAAACTGGCAAAATGCTGGCTGTGTTTCAACATATCGGTCAGCAGGGACAAAACATGGCTCTGCTGATCGCGGGTCACATGGTCAACCTTGCTCGCGGCAAACAATAAACGGTCGATGCGGGGAGCAAATAAACGCCGTAAATAGCTCGATTGGCCAAACTGAAAACTTTCCATAATGGCATTGAGTGCCGCCCCCATATCCTCAAATTGCTTTTTACCGCGATTCAACGCACTAAAACAGTCAACGAGCACTAACTGCCTGTCAAAACCGGCAAAGTGATTTTTATAGAAAGGCTTAACCACTTTAGCCACGTATTCTTGATAGCGTTTTTCCAATACATGGAATCCACTGTGTTTATCGCTTTGCGAAAGCGCCGCGAACTTTTCATCATTAACTAATAACAGGGGGAAAAAAGCCAATAAAGGAGCGCCCTGCCATTCACCCGGTAATAACATGCGTCCAGGCTGCGCTTGGTAATAACCTTGTACGTGCACTAAGTCATTGAGTAATAGCTGATACTGATCGGCAATCAATTTTAATTGCTGCTCATCGGCGCTGGCGGCTAAATCCAATGACATCAAAGATTGTTCAAACTCAGCATACAGGGGTGAGCTTTTAAGATGCTCGATGCGAACTTGTTGCGCACGACACCAAGTAACAAAGTCTTGGCGCAGCATAGGTAAATCGAGTAACCATTCGCCGGGATAATCGACTATGTCCAAATACAGTGTGGCGGTATCAGAAAACTTGGCCAATAAGCCCTTTTGCGGTCGGTATTTAATCGCCAAACGTAGCTCTGAAATCGTGCGGGTGGAGGCTGGCCAAGTCGCGGGTTCGGAAGTGAGCGCTAACATGGCACCTTGATAATCAAAACTGGCGATTTCCAGATCTGGCTGCATGGCACGCTTAACCCCGAGCAAACGCTGCTCACGGCTCACCTGCCACAATGGCAAAGCGCTGTTGTTGCGGGTGTGGGATGAGGTTGAGACAGAGCCAGAATTGAGTAACTGATTGACTAACCCTGTGATAAATGCGGTTTTTCCCGCACCAGAAAGCCCAGTCACGGCCAAACGTAAATGCCGGTCCGCGGTGCGATGTAACAGGGATTGGCCCTTTTGGGTTATTTTATGGAGCGAGGCATCAAGCATTCCCATAGAGACTTCCCTTATGTCGAATGATGTTAACTTATGTTAAGTGATCTTGACTATACACTGGAATGGACAAGAGATTAAGCAACAAGGGCGGACATGGCCGCCCTTTAGAAGGGTTACAAACTATTGATTTGTCTTTTTAAATCAAAGTTGTCAGAGGTGACGTGACGTTCTAAATTTTGTAGCCTGACTTCCAGACTTCGAAATTGACGACTCACGTCACTCAGCGCTTGCTTTGCGGGTTCTCCCGACTGCCACGGCTTCTTCTTCACCTCGATATCGTCCCTATCGTACGACTTCTGTGGCTTGATGTCTAAAATCACCCACAAAGCGACATAGATGATAAACACAACACCTGAGCCGCCGAGTAAGAAGATAGACACCGCCAGTACTCGCACTAACCAAGTTTCAATCGCAAAGTACTCGGCAATCCCTGCACATACACCCGCTATTTTGCCTGACTGGGGAATGCGGTACAAAGTACGGCCATTAGATCCTCTCATGTTTCCCCCTCCATTCGGGCGATTCTGTATCCAGAATGGCCTCTAAGGTCTCGATACGCGCCGCCATTTTATCGGCCTTGGATATCAAGTCATTGAGTTGTGAAAACTCTTCCTCAGTGAGTCCCTGGCTCACTTGTCGCTTACTGCGATAATGAAGAACTAACCATATTGGCGCGACTATCACCATGAAAATAATAATCGGCGCCATTAGCACGTCCATATCCATAACTCACCTCTGAATTGTTATTCTTTTGACTTAGTTGGCGCTTTACCTTTTACCTTGGCTTTTAGCGCTGCCAGTTCTGCATTCACAGAATCTTCCGCTTCTAGCGCCGCAAACTCATCGGCTAAGGTCTTTTTGCTGCCAAGATCGTAAGATTCAACTTGGGCTTCTAAGCCTTCGACACGGCGCTCATATTGCTCAAACTTGAGCATAGCGTTGTCGATCTTGCTTGAATCTAACTGCTTTTTCACTTCTAAGCGTGATGACGCTGTTTGAGTGCGCAAAATAATGGTCTTTTGACGCGCTTTTGCATCGAGCAGCTTTTCTTGCAACATACCCACTTCATCTTTCAAACGTGCGATATGTTCATCGATAACAGCTAACTCTTGATTCAGCGTGTCTGCTAAACCGGTCGCTTTTTGTTTTTCAACTAAAGCGGCTTTCGCTAAGTCTTCACGGTCTTTGGACAGTGCCAGTTCAGCCTTATCTTGCCAATCTTGCACTTGCTCTAACACGCGGTTGATACGACGTTGCAGCTCTTTCTTTTCAGCTAACACTTTAGCTGAGGTAGAACGCACTTCAACGAGTGTGTCTTCCATTTCTTGGATAATCAGTCGAACCATTTTTTCTGGGTCTTCGGCTTTATCCAGCAATGCGCTGATATTAGAGTTAATGATATCGGCGAAACGAGAGAAAATTCCCATAATCCTATCCTCAAATTGATGTTGGTCTCGTATAAGGTAATACACTAACCGTGCCAACTTTTACTTTTTATTTAAATACAGCAGCTTAAACAAAATTTTAACTTTTACTTCCTTTTACACTTGAAGCCACTTATTATCATTTTCACCAAATTTTAGCGCGAAAGACTAAAAAATATCGTGGATAATAAATTTCAGCAAGACAACCTTATCGGTCAATCCAACGCCCTACTCGAAGTGTTAGAACATGTGTCGCAAATTGCACCGCTGTCTAAACCCGTACTGATTATTGGTGAACGTGGTACAGGTAAAGAGCTTATTGCCGAACGCTTACATTATCTGTCTAAGCGCTGGGATCAAAGTTTTATTAAGCTAAACTGTTCATCTTTGAGTGAAAATTTACTCGAGAGCGAATTATTTGGCCATGAGTCAGGTGCCTTTACTGGCGCCAAAGGCAAACACGAAGGTCGCTTTGAGCGCGCCGACGGCGGCACCTTATTCCTCGACGAATTAGCCAATACCTCAGGACTTATCCAAGAAAAACTCCTGCGTGTCATTGAATATGGCGAATTTGAACGAGTCGGCGGCAGTAAAACCGTGCAAAGTGATGTTCGTTTAATCTGCGCCGCCAACGAAGATCTGCCCTCACTTGCTGACGCAGGCGAATTTCGTGCCGACTTGCTCGATAGACTCGCCTTCGATGTAATTACTCTGCCGCCACTGCGTTGCCGCCCAGAAGACATAATGACACTGGCGGCATACTTCGCCGTTGGCATGGCGCGCCAATTAAAGCTGCAACTGTTCAGCGGTTTTAGTGCCCATGCGGTCGAGCAATTAATGACCCACGACTGGCCAGGTAATATCCGAGAACTTAAAAACGTGGTCGAGCGCAGCGTTTACCGTAATGGTGGTGAAAATCGGCCCATCGACCATATCACCCTCGATCCCTTTGCTTCACCCTATCGACCTAAAACTCGGATCAAGACCCGCGAACGCCAAATCACCTCAGTCGCGCCTACAACCGTTGCCAGTACGCCGCAATCTGCACCGATACTTGAGGCTGAAGTACCCGCCAATACTGAGTCTTCAGTGAATAGCTTTAATTTTCCGCTGGATTTTAAAGAGCAAACAGAGAAGTTTGAGATGGATCTAATCCAGCAGGCGCTCTCAAGCAGCCAATACAACCAAAAGAAAACCGCCGACATGCTCGGATTAAGCTACCACCAACTGCGTGGCATCCTTAAAAAATACAATTTACTTGATAAAGCATAAGCAGATTGCCCATGGGGGAGATGCACTGCTAAAATAGCCGTTCATAGTCGATAAAATAATGATTTATAAATGAGTGTGCTAATTAGACGCCTGTGCCTAACAACTGCAGTTTCTTGCATGAGTTGGTTGTTGGTCGCGTGTGGCCCCCAACGACTCCCTTCCGGTTTGGTGTATTGCTCCGAAGGGAATCCTGAGTCTTTTAATCCACAATTGGTGACATCTGGCACAACAATCGATGCCACCTCGCACCAAATTTATAGTCGCTTAGTGGATTATGATACCCAGTCTGGCAAGCTTGTCCCTGCCTTGGCGACGAGTTGGGCCATGTCTGATGATGGCTTAAGCTATCGCTTCACCCTCAGGGAAAACGTGCAGTTCCAGCATTCGAAGCGGTTTACCCCAACACGCCCCTTTAATGCCGACGATGTGTTGTTCTCCTTTAAGCGTATTATCGATACCCAGCATCCTTATCATTTTGTCTCCCGCACGGGTTATCCCTTCTTCCAAAGTATTGGCTTTTCTGAGCAGGTCAAAGGGATAGAAAAGATAAACGATCATGAAGTGGTCTTTTATTTGACCCGCAAAGACGCGTCTTTTCTGTCGAATTTAGCCACCGACTTTGCGGTGATCTTATCCGATGAGTATGCGCAGCAGCAGTTAGCATTGGGTCATCCTGAAAACGTCGACCACTTTGCCATAGGTACAGGGCCGTTCACTTTAGTGCAGTACGCGAAAAACGAATATATTCGCTATCGCCGTCATCCTGACTTTTGGGGCGAACACGCAAAAATTGATATGCTGGTATTTGATATCACGACCAAAAGTACCGTCAGACTCGCGAAACTGATCGCAGGCGATTGCAGTGTGTCTGCGCTGCCCAAAGCGGGTGAGCTACCGGTCATCAAGCAACATGAAGAATTAAATATTGAGTCACAACCTGGACTCAACGTCGCATTTTGGGCCTTTAACACCCAGAAACCACCACTAGATGATGTCCGTGTTCGCCGCGCCCTCGCCTATGCGGTCGATAAACAAAATATCCTGCGGGCGGTTTATCAAAATACTGCCATTGAAGCCACGGGGGTTCTACCGCCAGCATCTTGGGCCTATGCCAATAACAAAGGGCTTGTGGATTACAATCCGCAAAAAGCGCGCGACCTGTTAAAAGAAGCAGGCATTAAAAATCTCAGTATTGATATTTGGGCCATGCCAGTCGCCCGCGCCTATAATCCCAATGCGTTAAAAACGGCCGAATTAATTCAATCAGATCTGGCCAACGTAGGCGTAAAAGTGAACATCGTCAGTTACGACTGGAGCGTGTTTAGTCAGCGGCTCAGCCGCGACGACTATGATTCTGTGCTGATTGGCTGGAATGCCGATAACAGCGATCCCGATAACTTCTTTACTCCACTGCTAAGCTGCGCTGCGATGCAGTCGAACAACAATCGTTCGCGCTGGTGTAACCCTGAGTTTGATGCCATCTTAGATAGTGCAAGGGAAGTGTCAGATCAGGGCGAACGTAAAGTGATTTATCAGCAAGCAGAAGCCTTTTTGGCCGAACAAGTACCTATGTTGAGCCTAGCCCATGCCAAACGTGTGGCGTTAACTCGTAGTGATATCAAGGATATGCAACTCACGCCTTTTGGCGGTATTTCCTTCGCCCACACTAGCCAAGCACAAGAGGAGGCGAATTAATGTTTAAATACCTACTGCGCCGCCTCAATTTGTTTCTGGCCACTTCGTTAGTCATGGTAGGTGTCTTATTTTACGCCACCGGCTTGTTTCCGGTGGACCGCACCCACGCACTCACTGGCATACATACACCGACGGCGAGTCAACTGGTTCAAATCGAGCAAGACTACAAATTAGATAAAAACCAAGCGTGGCAATTTATCGCTTACCTGCAACAAAGGCTTAGCGGTAATTTAGGTATTTCAGTCACCTCACATCAAGAAGTGGCAGAAGAACTCAGTGCCGTTCTGCCCGCCTCTTTTGAACTCGCTGTAATGGCAGCCATTATTGCAATTTGCTTTGGCGTTCCCTTAGGTGTGCTTGCCTCCCAGAGCCAACATAAACTCACCCAGAATACCATTATGGCGATCACGCTGACTGGCTACTCTGTGCCCGTATTCTGGTTAGGCCTGTATCTTTCACTCTGGTTTGGTGTCGATCTCGGTTGGTTACCGATTTCCGGACAAATCAATTTGTTATATGAAATCAAACCCGTCACTGGCTTTATGCTAGTAGATACCCTGTTATCAGAGTCTGAATACGGCATGTCGGCATTTAAAGATGCGCTGCTGCACATCATTTTGCCTGCCACGACACTCGCCGTGTTACCTTTTACTGTGGTGGTTCGCAGCACTCGTTCGGCGATGATGAATGTAATGAATCAAACTTTTATTCGCGCCGCCGAAGCCAGAGGCATGCATACAAGTACAATTATACTGCGCCATGCACTACCCAATGCCTTGATCCCTGTGCTTAAACATTTAGGGCTCATGCTTGGCTCATTTGCCAGTTATGCCATAGTGGTCGAAATGATTTTCTCATGGCCTGGCGTGGGTTCTTGGCTGGTTTCAGGGATTTACCAACGGGACTACACTGTCATCCAAGGTGGTATTCTGGCCGTAGCCCTATTGATTATCTTCCTAAGTATCTTGATTGAAGTGCTGCACACAGTCTTTAATCCACTGAGCAGAAAAGACCTTTATGCCACCAGTTAAAATTTATCAAGAAGATCAAATTGCCTCCCCGACTATGCGGGTTTGGATTAACTTTTCGGCTAATCCTTTCGCCTTAGCGGGTCTATGGACGATTGCATTTCTGCTCTTGCTAACCCTGTTTGGCCCTATGATTGCGCCCTTTCCGCCAGAGGCACAAGATCCAAGAGCCTTGCTATTGCCACCCTCTTGGGACCCTTCAGGGACAGTGGCGCACTTTTTAGGGACTGACGATCTCGGCCGCGATATTTTCAGCCGATTATTACACGGCGCGCACTTGACCTTTGGCATGGCGCTGCTGATCGTAGTTACCGCTTTATTCACAGGCTTTATCATAGGGTCGTTGTCGGGCATGATGCGGGGCTTAAAATCCAGTATTCTCGGGCACTTACTCGACGCGCTGTTATCAATTCCCTCATTATTGATGGCCATTTTAGTGGTCGCTGTAATGGGACCAGGGCTTGAAAACGTGTTCTGGGCCGTCGGGATTGCCTTAACCCCACAATTTGTGCGCTCCATACACCAGTCAGTGCATGAAGAATTACAAAAAGAATATGTCACAGCCGCACGTTTAGACGGCGCGAACTCGATGCAAATTTTTTGGTATGTCATTATGCCAAACGTGTGGGAAGTGGTGATTATTCAAACCACACTTGCCATTTCAGCTGCTATTTTAGATATCGCTGCCCTGGGTTTTTTAAGCTTGGGCGCACAGGCCCCGAGTCCAGAATGGGGCGCTATGGTCGCCCAAGGGATGGATAATTTACTAACTGCGCCTTGGGCCGTAACTATCCCAGGCTTAGCGATTCTTTTCAGTGTGCTTTCCATTAACTTGGTTGGCGATGGCCTACGGTCGGCGCTTGCGCCCATCAGAAACTAACTTATGCCCTTACTCGACGTACGAAATCTAACGATTGAACTCGATACGCCCCACGGTAGAGTGCGGGCGCTAGAAAAAGTCAGCTTAACGCTCAATGCGGGCGAAATTCATGGGCTAGTCGGTGAATCTGGCTCAGGACGAAGTTTGTTAGCCAGAGCGATTTTAGGCATCCCCGGACCCAACTGGACTATTACTGCAGACCGCATGATGTGGGATGGCAATAACTTGATGGCCATGAGCTCAAAAGAGCGCCGTAATCTGATGGGGTCAGACATGGCGATGATCTTCCAAGATCCGTCTGGCAGCTTAGATCCAGCACAAACCGTCGGCAGTCAGTTGATGCAAGCTATGCCTAAGAATCCCAACGCCTATTTTTGGCAACGGCGTCGACATGCACGGCTGACGGCACAAAAGTGGCTACATAAAGTCGGGATCAAGAATCCGCGGCAGGTAATGTCTAGCTACGCCTGGGAATTATCCGAAGGCGAATGCCAAAAGGTGATGATTGCGATGGCGGTTGCTAATCAGCCTCGCCTCTTGATTGCCGATGAACCCACAAGCTCAATGGAACTCAGCACTCAAGCGCAAATATTCAGATTATTATCTCAATTAAATCAATTACAAAACGTATCGATTCTATTGATCAGCCACGAGCTTGAAACCTTAGCCCAATGGTGCGATCACTTATCCGTGCTCTATTGCGGTCAGGTTATGGAATCGGGGCCGACAGACGAAGTGATTAAGCAGCCTTATCATCCTTACACTAAGGCGCTGCTTGACAACATGCCCGACTATTCAGGCTCAGGTGGCCACAAGGCGATTATGCCTACCCTTCCAGGGTCTGCGCCCGCCTTACAGCATTTGCCAATCGGTTGTCGCTTAGGGCCTCGTTGCCCTGAAGCCCAAAAAAAATGCGTTAATCAGCCAAATTTAAGTCATATTAAAGACCGCTATTTTGCCTGTCATTTCCCTTATCACGGCGAAACCCACAATGACGACCCCACTGCTTAAAGTTAACGATCTTTATAAAAGATACGATACCGGTTATAGGGGCTTTTCCCGCCAATATAACGATGCCTTAGCGCCCGTATCCTTCGAGCTCCAACGCGGCGAAACCTTAGCCATAGTGGGTGAAGCAGGTTCGGGTAAGAGCACCTTAGCCCGCATTTTAGTCGGTGCAGAGCCCCGCAGCGGTGGCGAGATTTTTTTCGAAGGTGAAGCCTTAGACAGCCGCGATATTAAGCAAAGATGCCGCTTGATTCGAATGATTTTCCAAGATCCGAATACCTCACTAAACCCGCGTTTGACAATTGGCCAGTTGCTCGATGAGCCGCTGCGTTTTAATACCAAAATGTCGGCGCAATCGCGGCACACCCAAGTGGTCGACACATTACGCAAAGTGGGCTTATTACCTGAGCATGCTGAGTTTTATCCGCACATGATTTCCGAAGGCCAGAAACAGCGCGTTGCGGTAGCGCGAGCCTTAATGCTCAATCCTAAAATTATTATTGCCGACGAAGCCTTGACCGCGCTTGACCTTTCAGTACGCTCACAAATTCTTAATTTGCTGCTGAAACTGCAAAAAGACCTCGGCTTGTCATATATCTTCGTATCCCATAATCTCAATATTATTCGCCATGTTAGCGATAAAATTATGGTGCTGCACAAAGGTGTAATGGTCGAGAAAGCGCCTACAGAACAGATATTTAACTCGCCACAACATGAATATACCCAGAGGTTGATCCAAGAGCAAAGTCTGTTTGTCCATAAACGTTAAACTGCTCCAACCACTTAAATAATCAGGTGAATTGGCTAAAAATAGGTGCCATTTACCCGCCGAAATATTTATCCTATTGGTCATTTTGATAGAAGAAGCTTAAACATGATTATCAAACCAAAAATTCGTGGATTCATTTGTACCACTACACACCCAGTCGGTTGTGAAGCAAACGTTCAAGAACAAATCACGCTAACCAAAGCTAAAGGTAAAATTGCTAACGGCCCGAAAAAGGTATTAGTGGTTGGTTCATCAAGCGGTTACGGTCTGTCTTCACGTATCGCCGCCGCTTTCGGTAGCGATGCCGCAACGATTGGCGTGTTCTTCGAAAAGCCAGGTACTGAAACGAAACCAGGTACTGCGGGTTGGTACAACTCTGCCGCTTTCGACAAATTTGCTAAAGCTGAAGGCTTATATTCTAAGAGCATTAACTGCGATGCCTTTAGCCATGAAGCAAAACAAAAAGTGATCGAACTTATTAAGCAAGATCTCGGTGAAATCGACATGGTCGTTTACTCACTGGCATCACCTGTGCGCAAACTGCCAGATTCTGGTGAACTTATTCGTTCTGCGCTAAAACCCATCGGTGAAACTTACACTGCGACTGCGGTTGATACCAATAAAGACTGCATCATTGAAGCCACCGTTGAGCCTGCAACTGAGCAAGAAATTGCCGATACAGTAACAGTGATGGGCGGTGAAGATTGGGAACTGTGGATCAAAGCCCTGTCTGAAGCCGGTGTATTAGCGGATAACTGCAAAACCGTAGCCTATAGCTATATCGGTACTGAACTGACGTGGCCAATCTACTGGCACGGCGCCCTTGGCAAGGCCAAGATGGATTTAGACCGCGCAGCAAAAGCCTTAAATGAGCAATTGTCAGCCACTGGCGGCAGCGCTAACGTTGCGGTACTGAAGAGCGTTGTAACTCAAGCGAGTTCGGCTATTCCAGTCATGCCTTTGTATATCGCTATGGTATTCAAGAAAATGCGTCAGGAAGGTCTCCATGAAGGTTGTATGGAGCAAATCTACCGCATGTTCAGCGAGCGTCTATTCCGCGCCGATGGTGCTAAGCCAGAAACTGACAGCGACAACCGCATTCGTTTAGACGATTGGGAACTGCGTGAAGATATTCAGCAACACTGCCGTAATTTGTGGCCACAAGTGACCACAGAAAACTTGTCAGAATTAACGGATTACCGTGAATACAAAGCTGAATTTATTAAGTTATTCGGCTTTGGTATCGAAGGTATTGATTACGATGCCGACGTTAACCCATACGTTGAATTTGACGTTATCGAGCTCTAATTCTGCGATAGCTAATCACTGCTTATCACAACGTTAAACGCCACTTTTTAGTGGCGTTTTTATTTACAACCCCAAACTAAGATGCGCTACACTAGTTTCCACCAATCACCCCCTCAATAAGGAAAGACGATGAAAATTAGCGCAAGAAATACGCTCAGCGGCACGATCAAATCCATAGAAATGGGCGCGGTAAACAATGAAGTGACGATCGAACTTGCACC
The DNA here is from genome assembly GCF_025370265.1 of Shewanella septentrionalis. Lineage (NCBI taxonomy): Bacteria > Pseudomonadati > Pseudomonadota > Gammaproteobacteria > Alteromonadales > Shewanellaceae > Shewanella > Shewanella septentrionalis. Next base: position 15,091 of record NZ_JAMTCC010000059.1, read on the forward strand.
AGGTGTCGTATTGACCTCTGTGGTGACTAAAGCGTCCTGTGAGCGCCTAGGGCTTAAAGTGGGGGATTCGGCTTATGCACTCATCAAAGCCAGCAGCGTGATGATAGGCGTTGATGACTAGCCGCCTGTAACGTCTCGCTTTATGTGATGGAAGAGTAAATCTGACGGGGCTGCTGTGGCAGATCACCTTCAAACTCATCGACATACTTCAGCGCATTGAAAAACAAAAAGGCCAAGTGGAATCACTTGGCCTTTTTAATCGAAGTGTCCCGTCCTGAAATACGTTGACATAAAGAGGACTTCTTTATGACAACATCAATTAACTCAAGCCGTAAGCGCACACAACGAGATTACACCTTAGCCTTTAAATTAGGCGTTGTAGAGCGTGTTGAAAAAGGCGAAATGACGTACAAACAAGCCCAAGCCCGTTTTGGCATTCAAGGCCGTTCAACGGTACTCGTTTGGCTTAGAAAACATGGTAGACTCGATTGGTCGAAACCTTTTCAGCATCCCTTTATGCCTAAGTCAAAAGAAACCCCTGCCGAAACGATCAAGCGCCTTGAACGTGAGTTAGCAGAAGAGAAACTGCGTAACAAAATCCTCAATGGCATGGTTGATATCATGGACAATGAATATGGAGCTGGCCTCAGAAAAAAGTACTTATCCGGTACGTCTGGCAAGCAAAAGCTAAAAGC
>NZ_JAMTCC010000060.1:0-15558 GCF_025370265.1 Shewanella septentrionalis
TGAGGCTTAATACGTTCAAATTTAGCTTTTGCCACGATATATTCCTTTCTTTTCAGAATAGTCCAGTCAGTGCTGGACCATAATAACATTTATGTCGTAACTGGATATTAGCTACGAGATTCAATAATCGCTTTTGCAATGTTTTGCGGTGCATCAGAGTACTTCAAGAACTCCATAGAGTATGAAGCGCGTCCCTGAGTAGCAGAGCGCAAATCAGTTGCGTAACCAAACATTTCAGAAAGAGGCACTACAGCATGGACTATTTTGATGCCACCAAAGCCATCATCCATCCCCTCAATCAAGCCACGACGACGGTTTAAATCACCAACGACGTCACCCATATAATTTTCAGGGGTAGTTACTTCAACTTTCATGCAAGGTTCGAGCAACGCAGGGTTTGCTTCAAGCGCACCCTTTTTGAAGCCCATAGAACCTGCAATTTTGAACGCCATTTCATTCGAGTCCACATCATGATATGAACCGTCGAATAGAGTGACCTTCACGTCCAACACAGGGAAGCCAGCGAGAACGCCATTCTTCATCTGTTCTTGGATACCTTTATCAACCGCAGGAATGAATTCACGAGGAATCACACCTCCCACAACTGCATTGACAAATTCGTAACCAGCGCCTTCTTCATTAGGCTCTAGTTTTAACCAAACGTGACCGAATTGTCCACGACCACCTGATTGGCGTACAAATTTACCTTCAGCTTCTACTGACGCTCGGATAGTTTCACGGTAGGCCACTTGTGGCTTACCTACGTTACATTCAACACCAAATTCGCGACGCATACGGTCAACGATGATGTCTAAGTGTAACTCACCCATACCCGAAATCAGAGTTTGTGATGATTCTTCGTCAGTTTCAACTCGGAATGATGGATCTTCCGCTGCAAGCTTTTGCAACGCGATACCCATTTTATCCTGGTCGGCTTTTGACTTAGGCTCAACGGCAATGGTAATTACTGGCTCTGGGAACTCCATACGTTCCAAGATCACTCTATGATCGTTATCACAAAGCGTGTCCCCCGTAGTCACCTCTTTTAGACCAATAGCCGCTGCGATATCACCGGCACGCACTTCTTTCAATTCAGTGCGATCGTTTGCATGCATTTGCACCATACGACCTACGCGTTCACGCTTCTGTTTGACAGAGTTGTAAACGCCCGAACCTGATTCGAGTACGCCTGAATACACGCGAATAAAGGTCAAAGTTCCTACGAATGGATCTGTAGCAATCTTAAATGCCAATGCAGCGAAAGGTGCATTGTCATCTGATGGGCGTTCTACTTCTTGCTCGTTCTCATCGATGCCCTTGATTGGAGGCACATCAATTGGCGCAGGCAAGAATTCAATAACCGCATCAAGTACCGCTTGAACGCCTTTGTTCTTGAATGCAGAACCACAAGTCGCTAAAACGATTTCATTATTTATAGTACGCTGACGTAACGCCTTTTTAATCTCATCTTCTGATAGCGTGCCTTCTTCAAGGTACTTATCCATCAGCTCATCCGAAGATTCGGCTGCTACTTCAACTAGATACTCATGCATTTCAGCCGCTTTAGCCGCTAACTCTGCAGGGATCTCCTCATGAGTGAAAGTCATACCCTGGTCTGATTCATTCCAGTTAATAGCTTTCATCTTAATTAAGTCGATCACACCTTTGAAGTTTTCTTCTGCGCCAATATTCAATTGAATAGGCACACAAGTGGCTCCAAGACGAGTTCTAATTTGCTTCACTACACGTTCAAAGTCAGCACCTGCACGGTCCATTTTGTTGACAAATACTAAGCGTGGAACGCGGTATTTATCAGCTTGACGCCACACTGTTTCTGACTGAGGTTCAACACCAGATGAACCACAGAAAACGACAACAGCGCCGTCGAGGACACGCAGAGACCGTTCAACTTCAATAGTAAAGTCAACGTGACCAGGGGTATCGATGATATTGATGCGGTGTTCAGTGAATTGAGCATCCATACCACGCCAGAATGTGGTTACCGCAGCCGAGGTGATAGTGATACCACGCTCTTGCTCTTGAACCATCCAGTCTGTGGTAGCGGCGCCGTCATGCACCTCACCGATTTTATGAGACAAACCGGTATAGAACAGAACACGTTCTGTTGTGGTGGTTTTACCTGCGTCAACATGAGCACAAATACCGATATTACGATAACGCTCAATTGGGGTTGTACGAGCCACTATTATACCCTCTCCACCAAGACCTAAGTCTTGGCAATATCAACAACATGGTGTGGGCCTAAGCCCACACCATCATATTACCAACGGTAATGAGCAAAGGCTTTGTTAGCTTCAGCCATGCGATGCACGTCTTCACGCTTCTTAACAGCAGTACCTTTGTTTTCAGACGCATCCAGCATTTCACCTGCTAGACGTAAAGCCATAGATTTTTCACCACGCTTACGAGCAGCTTCAACTAACCAGCGCATCGCCAGTGCGTTACGACGCACAGGACGAACTTCACATGGTACCTGGTACGTAGAACCACCAACGCGACGAGATTTAACTTCGACTGATGGGCGAACGTTGTCCAGGGCTGCTTCAAGGATAACTAAATGGTTTTCGCTTTTCTTTTCAGCGACAACATCTAGTGCCTTGTAAATAATTTTTTCTGCAGTCGACTTTTTGCCGTCTTGCATAATGACGTTGATGAACTTAGCCAGCAACTCACTGTGAAACTTTGGATCTGGTAGGATTTTACGTTGTCCTACAACGCGACGTCTTGGCATAACAATTCTCCGTATGCTTCAGGGATTTCCAAAACTGGAATTCTCAAAATAAAACTAGCTTGGCCTTACTTAACGGATAAGTTAAGACTTAGGACGCTTAGCACCGTATTTAGAACGGCTTTGGCGACGTGAAGTCACGCCTGCACAGTCTAATGCGCCACGAATAGTGTGATAACGCACACCTGGTAAGTCTTTAACACGACCACCACGGATTAAGATCACGCTATGTTCCTGCAGGTTGTGGCCTTCACCGCCGATGTACGAAGTTACTTCGAAACCGTTAGTTAGACGCACACGAGCTACTTTACGTAGTGCAGAGTTTGGTTTTTTAGGGGTAGTTGTGTACACACGTGTACAAACACCACGTTTTTGCGGGCACGCATTCAACGCAGGCACATTAGTCTTGTCGACTTTTGGCGCGCGTGGCTTACGTACCAACTGGTTTACAGTTGCCATGTATAGCTCCGAGTCAGTTGAATCAAACTCAACGATAAGGTGTGAAAAATCTATATCCCACAATGGTGGGACGCGGAATTTTAGAAAGGTAATGCCTGACTGTCAAGAAATAGCCAACTTTTGCGGCATATTCCAAGAAAAAAGGCGCCATAGGCGCCTTTTTATAACAAACTGATTACTTAATCTTGGCTACCAGCCAGGTTTAAGAGATCGGCCAAGTTCTGTTCGGCTTCACTTGCAGTGATCTTATTCACTACTACAGGTTCGTTTTTCTTCGCACGCGCTTCATTACGAGTCTTGTGATAAGCGTAACCGGTACCAGCTGGGATCAGTCGGCCAACGATAACGTTTTCTTTCAGACCACGTAATTGATCGCTCTTACCACCTACGGCAGCTTCGGTCAGTACGCGCGTGGTTTCTTGGAACGATGCTGCTGAGATAAAGGATTCTGTTGCCAGAGATGCTTTAGTAATACCCAGTAGTTCACGTTCGAAGGTCGCAGGCACTTTACCTTGGGCGATCAGTTCGCGGTTAGCGATCTTCACGCGTGACACTTCAGCTTGTTCCCCTTCGAGGAAGTCAGTGTCACCGGCAGAAGTGATAAGACACTTACGCAGCATCTGACGGATGATCACTTCGATATGCTTATCGTTGATCTTCACGCCTTGCAGACGGTAAACGTCCTGTACTTCGTTCACAATGTAGTTTGCTACGTTGTGGATGCCACGAAGACGCAGAATGTCGTGTGCCGCTTCTGGACCGTCAGCGATAACTTCACCACGTTCGACTTTTTCACCTTCGAACACGTTTAAGTTACGCCACTTAGGGATCATCTCTTCATAATGATCGCCGCCATCAGCAGGTGTAATCACCAAACGACGCTTACCTTTGGTCTCTTTACCAAACGAGATGGTACCAGAGATTTCCGCCAGAATAGCAGGCTCTTTTGGCTTACGCGCTTCGAACAAGTCAGCAACGCGTGGCAGACCACCGGTGATGTCGCGTGTTTTAGACGATTCCTGAGGAATACGAGCTAAAGCGTCACCCACGTTGATTTGCGCGTTATCTTCTAAGTTAACGATCGCACTACCAGGTAAGAAGTACTGTGCTGGTACTTCAGTACCAGGGATCATCAAGTCAGCACCATTAGCGCCAAGCAGACGGATCATTGGGCGCATTTCTTTACCCGCAGTACCACGCTGACCAACGTCAAGGATCACGATTGATGACAGACCCGTTAGTTCGTCTGTTTGACGTGTCATAGTGACACCGTCAATCATGTCTACGAACTTGATACTACCCGCCACTTCAGAAATGATTGGGTGAGTATGTGGATCCCAGTTAGCGATAACATCGCCCGCTTCAACAGCTGCTTCTTCTAGCTTCTCGAGCACAGTACCGTATGGCACTTTATAACGCTCTTTCTCACGACCCAGCTCGTCAATAACGGCCAGTTCAGAAGAACGAGAAACGATAACCAGTTTGCCGTCACTGTTAGTAACATGCTTAGCATTATGCAGTTTCAATGAACCCGAGTTTTTCACTTGGACATTGTTTTCTGCAGACGCTCTTGATGCCGCACCACCGATGTGGAACGTACGCATCGTTAACTGTGTACCTGGTTCACCGATAGATTGTGCTGCCACAACACCGATTGCTTCACCGTGGTTAATGATATGACCACGAGCCAAGTCACGACCGTAACAGGCTGCACACACACCGAAATCGGTATCACAAGAAATAACAGAACGTACAATCACTTCGTCGATTGAATATTCTTCTAACTTGTCACACCAAGCTTCGTCGAGTAGCGTGTTACGTGGTGCTAGTACGTCTTCAGTGCCTGGATAGAACACATCAAGCGCAACCACACGACCCAGTACGCGTTCACGTAACGGCTCAACCACATCACCACCTTCAATCAGCGGCTTCATGGTTAGACCTTCGTGAGTACCACAATCGTCTTCGATAACCACTAAATCTTGTGCAACGTCTACAAGACGACGAGTCAGGTAACCCGAGTTCGCTGTCTTCAATGCCGTATCGGCTAGACCTTTACGCGCACCGTGAGTAGAAATAAAGTACTGGAGTACGTTTAGACCTTCACGGAAGTTAGCGGTAATTGGCGTTTCGATGATTGAGCCGTCTGGCTTAGCCATCAGACCACGCATACCCGCCAACTGACGGATCTGTGCGGCACTACCACGAGCACCTGAGTCAGCCATCATATAGATGCTGTTAAACGAGGCTTGTTTCTCTTCAACACCATCACGGTTAATCACTGTCTCAGTTGACAGGTTTTCCATCATAGCTTTAGAAACTTTTTCGTTGGCACTTGCCCAGATATCGATAACTTTGTTGTAACGCTCACCAGCTGTAACTAGACCAGATTGGAACTGCTCTTGAATTTCAAGAACTTCCGCTTCTGCATCAGCAACTAAGGTGTATTTCTCGTCTGGAATAACCATGTCATCGATACCAACAGAGGCACCAGAGATGGTTGCAAAACGGAAACCGGTATACATCAATTGGTCAGCGAAGATAACAGTATCTTTCAGACCCAGTTGACGATAACAGGTGTTCAACAGTTTAGAGATCTGCTTTTTGCCCATGTTCTGGTTAACCAGATCAAATGACAAACCTGCTGGCAGAATCAATGACAGCAGAGCACGACCCACAGTCGTATCTACGATACGGCGTTGTTCGGTACGTTCACCTGCGTCACCAATAATGGTTTCAGTGATACGCACTTTAACGCGGGCATGCAATTCAGCAGCGCCAGTTGCGTAAGCTTTTTCAACTTCAGCAACAGACATAAAGTACATACCTTCACCACGGCCGTTAATACGCTCACGGCTGGTGTAGTACAGACCCAATACCACGTCTTGAGACGGGGTGATAACAGGCTCGCCGTTGGCTGGTGACAGGATGTTGTTGGTAGACATCATCAGGGCACGGGCTTCAAGCTGCGCTTCCAGTGTTAACGGTACGTGTACCGCCATTTGGTCACCGTCGAAGTCGGCGTTGTATGCCGCACAAACGAGTGGGTGTAACTGGATTGCTTTACCTTCAATCAGTACTGGTTCGAACGCTTGGATACCCAGTCTGTGCAGTGTTGGTGCACGGTTGAGCATCACTGGATGTTCGCGGATCACTTCATCCAGAACGTCCCAAACTTCCGCCACTTCACGCTCAACCATCTTCTTAGCCGCTTTGATGGTAGTCGCTAAGCCACGACCTTCTAGCTTGCCATAGATGAATGGCTTGAACAGTTCCAGTGCCATCTTCTTAGGAAGACCACATTGGTGCAGACGTAGAGTAGGACCTACGGTAATGACCGAACGACCAGAATAGTCAACGCGCTTACCCAACAAGTTCTGACGGAAACGACCTTGCTTACCTTTGATCATATCAGCCAAAGATTTCAGAGGACGCTTGTTAGAACCGGTAATAGCACGACCACGACGACCGTTATCTAATAGCGCATCAACAGACTCTTGTAACATACGCTTTTCGTTGCGTACGATAATGTCTGGCGCAGCTAAATCTAACAGACGCTTCAAACGGTTGTTACGGTTGATCACGCGGCGATACAGGTCGTTAAGATCTGAAGTCGCGAAGCGGCCGCCATCGAGCGGTACCAACGGACGTAAGTCAGGTGGTAACACAGGCAGTACTTTTAAGATCATCCACTCAGGCTTGTTGCCTGAAGTGTAGAATGCTTCCATCAACTTAAGACGTTTAGTCACTTTCTTGCGACGAGTCTCAGAGTTGATTGAAGGCAATTCTTCACGCATTTGTTCGATTTCTTTCGCTAAATCGATAGCACGTAACAGTTCAAGTACTGCTTCGGCACCCATTTTAGCTTCGAACTCATCACCGTATTCTTCTAATGCATCTAGATAAGTTTCTTCTGTCAGCATTTGGCCACGTTCAAGGCTGGTCATGCCAGGCTCGATCACGACAAATGATTCAAAATACAGTACGCGTTCGATATCACGTAGCGTCATATCCAGCATTAAGCCAATACGTGACGGTAGTGATTTTAAGAACCAAATGTGCGCAACTGGGCTAGCCAGTTCGATGTGACCCATACGCTCACGACGTACTTTAGTTTGGGTTACTTCAACGCCACACTTTTCACAAATAACACCACGGTGCTTCAAACGTTTGTACTTACCGCACAAACATTCGTAATCTTTGACTGGGCCAAAGATACGCGCACAGAACAGACCTTCACGCTCAGGCTTGAAGGTACGGTAGTTGATGGTTTCTGGCTTCTTAACTTCACCAAAAGACCAAGAACGGATCAGATCAGGCGATGCCAGACCAATTTTGATGCCGTTAAATTCTTCAGTCTTGCTTTGCTGTTTCAGAAACTTTAATAAGTCTTTCACGTTTCTCTCCTGAAGGAGTTAAACCGGGTGCTCCGCTCGCACGGAGCACCATTCTGTTTGCCAAACGCGGCTAAAGGCCTGCGCTTATGCCTGATCCAACTCGATATTAATACCGAGTGAACGGATCTCCTTCAGTAACACGTTGAAGGACTCTGGCATGCCAGGTTGCATCTGATGGTTACCGTCGACGATGTTTTTATACATCTGAGTACGACCGTTAACGTCATCCGATTTAACAGTGAGCATTTCTTGAAGCGTATAAGCGGCACCGTATGCTTCTAGTGCCCACACTTCCATCTCACCGAAACGCTGACCACCGAACTGAGCTTTACCGCCCAGTGGTTGTTGAGTCACTAAGCTGTACGAACCGGTAGAACGGGCGTGCATCTTGTCATCAACTAAGTGGTTCAGTTTGAGCATGTACATGTAACCAACAGTTACTTGACGCTCAAATTCGTTACCGGTACGACCATCAAACAACTTCAACTGACCAGAGGTTGGCAAACCTGCAAGTTCAAGCATCTGCTTGATCTCTTTCTCTTTAGCACCGTCGAATGCTGGAGTTGCAATCGGGATACCGCCTTTCAGGTTAGTCGCAAGACGTAATACTTCATCATCAGTGAATGAATCGATATCGACGCGCTGTTGCACTTCGTCACCTAATTCATAAACTTGCTTGATGTAGCCACGAACTTCAGCCAGCTCGCGCTGTTCTTCAAGCATCGCAGTGATCTTGTTACCAATACCTTTGGCAGCGGCGCCCATATGGACTTCAAGTACCTGACCAATGTTCATACGTGATGGAACACCTAGCGGGTTCAATACGATGTCTACTGGGTTACCTTGTTCGTCATACGGCATGTCTTCGATTGGGCAAATCTTAGAGATAACACCCTTGTTACCGTGACGACCCGCCATCTTGTCACCAGGTTGGATAGTACGCTTAACCGCTAAGTAAACCTTAACGATCTTCAGTACGCCTGGAGCCAAGTCATCACCTTGGGTGATCTTGCGACGTTTGATTTCAAACTTCTTATCGAAGTCAGCTTTCAGCTCTTCATGCTGTTCAGCTAATTGCTCAAGTTCAGTTTGTTTTGCTTCATCGTCAATGACTTGAATCAACACATCTTTACGTGGCAAGGCAGCAATTTGCGCTTCAGTGAAACCAGCACCGATTAACAGGTTACGTGCACGGCTCAATACACCTTCTTCAAGGATCTTGAACTCTTCGCCTAAGTCTTTACGAGCTTGGGCAATGTGCATCTCTTCGATTTCAACTGCACGCTTGTCTTTTTCAACGCCGTCACGGGTAAATACCTGAACGTCGATGATAGTGCCCTTAACAGAGTTAGGAACACGCAGTGAACTGTCTTTAACGTCAGACGCTTTCTCACCGAAGATAGCACGGAGTAGCTTCTCTTCTGGCGTCAGCTGTGTTTCGCCTTTTGGCGTCACTTTACCAACCAGAATATCGCCACCCTTCACTTCTGCACCAATGTAAACGATACCTGACTCGTCGAGTTTCGACAGAGCAGACTCACCAACGTTTGGAATATCAGCTGTGATTTCTTCGCTACCCAACTTAGTATCACGAGCGATACAAGACAGCTCCTGAATGTGGATAGTGGTGAAACGGTCTTCTTGCGCAACGCGCTCAGAAATTAAGATCGAGTCTTCGAAGTTGTAACCGTTCCAAGGCATGAACGCGATACGCATGTTCTGGCCAAGGGCTAAGTCACCTAAGTCAGTAGACGGACCGTCTGCTAACACGTCACCGCGAACCACTGGCTCACCAACAGCACAACAAGGGCGTTGGTTGATACAAGTGTTTTGGTTAGAACGGGTGTACTTAGTCAGGTTATAAATGTCGATACCGGCTTCGCCTGGGCGCAGCTCATCTTCATTTACTTTAACAACGATACGGCTCGCATCAACGTAGTCAATGAAGCCACCACGCTTAGCAACAACCACAACACCTGAGTCAACAGCTAGTGTACGTTCAATACCAGTACCTACTAGCGGCTTTTCAGAGCGCAGTGTTGGTACGGCTTGACGTTGCATGTTCGCACCCATCAATGCACGGTTAGCATCATCGTGTTCTAAGAACGGGATGAGCGACGCAGCAACTGAAATGATCTGCTGTGGCGAAACGTCCATATACTGGATGTCAGCAGCGCGCATAAAGGTAGATTCACCTTTATGACGACAAGCAATTTGCTCTTCTGCCATACGACCGTTCGCGTCAACTTCAATGTTCGCCTGTGCGATCACATAACGACCTTCTTCGATTGCTGACAAGTATTCCACTTCGTCAGTAATCACGCCGTCGATAACCTTGCGGTATGGCGTTTCTAGGAAGCCGTATGAGTTAGTACGGGCAAAGCTTGCTAATGAGTTGATTAGACCAATGTTTGGACCTTCAGGGGTCTCAATTGGACATAAACGACCATAATGCGTTGGATGTACGTCGCGGACTTCGAAGCCTGCACGTTCACGAGTCAAACCACCGGGGCCAAGAGCAGAAATACGACGCTTATGCGTTACTTCTGACAGCGGGTTGTTTTGGTCCATGAATTGTGACAGCTGAGAAGAACCGAAGAACTCTTTCACTGCAGCAGAAATTGGCTTAGCGTTAATCAAGTCTTGTGGCATCAGCTCGTTCAGATCGCCTAAAGATAGACGTTCACGCACGGCGCGCTCAACACGGACTAAACCTACGCGGAATTGGTTTTCAGCCATTTCACCGACGCTACGAATACGACGGTTGCCTAAGTGATCGATATCATCGACTTCGTCGAAACCGTTACGGATATGAATGATGTTCTTCATTACCGCGACGATGTCTTCTTTAGACAATACACCGCTACCTTCGTCATCAGGAATGCTGAGACGACGGTTGAACTTCATACGACCGACTTTAGACAGGTCATAACGCTCTTCACTGAAGAACAAGTTCTGGAATAGTGCTTCGGCAGCATCTTTGGTTGGTGGCTCGCCAGGACGCATCATACGATAGATTTCAACCAGTGCTTCTAAGCGGTTAGTGGTTGAATCGATACGCAGCGTATCTGAAATATAAGCACCATGATCTAGCTCGTTGATATACAAGGTGCTGAGTTCTTTAATACCGGCCAATGATAATTTAGCCAGATCTTCTAGGCTAATTTCACTGTTGGCAGAGACTAAAACTTCACCTGTATCCGGATCGATATAATCCTGAGCAGCATATTTGCCCACGATATATTCAACTGGCACTTCGAGCTCAGTGGTATTGGTTTTTTCTAATTGGCGAATGTGGCGCGCAGTGATACGACGACCGGCTTCAACCAATACAGAACCTTCAGCATCCTTGATGTCATAGCTGGCAGTTTCGCCACGCAGACGCTCAGGAACCAAAGCCATAACCAGAGTATCTTTCTTGATCTTGAACTCAACGCGTTCGAAGAACAGATCGAGGATCTCTTGAGTAGAATATTCTAATGCACGTAACATGATGGTCGCAGGCAGTTTGCGGCGACGGTCAATACGCACAAATAGTGCATCTTTAGGATCGAATTCAAAGTCAAGCCATGAACCACGGTAAGGAATAATACGTGCGTTATACAGCACCTTACCTGATGAGTGGGTTTTACCACGGTCATGATCAAAGAACACGCCTGGAGAACGGTGTAATTGAGATACGATTACACGCTCAGTACCGTTGATAACAAAAGTACCGTTATCCGTCATCAATGGGATATCACCCATGTAGACTTCTTGTTCTTTAATATCTTTTACTGTGCCCGCCGCTGCTTCACGGTCATACAACACCATGCGTAATTTAACGCGTAGTGGTGCTGAGTACGTAACACCACGGATCTGACACTCTTTCACATCAAAAACAGGCTCGCCAAGCTTATAGCTGACGTATTGCAGTTCTGAATTACCAGAAAAGCTCTTGATGGGAAAAACGCTACGGAAGGCGGCTTCTAAACCGCGCTCACCGGTAGGATCTTGATCGGTGAACTTCTTAAAAGAGTCTAGCTGGATAGACAATAAATAAGGGATATCCAAAACTTTTGGACGCTTACCAAAGTCTTTGCGAATACGCTTCTTTTCAGAATAGGAGTAAACCATGGGTTTCCTCTGCTTACGAGATGTGACCAAGACTGAATAAATAACTTATGCTATTAAATTCAGCACGTTTGCCCATCACCGTTGATGGCAAGAACCTAACCAGTAATCTCTGCTAGGGACTGCAAAATTTGGCGACAAACGGTGAAAAAAAATCGCCAGCGCATATAGCGCAAAAAAGGCCGACGGTTAAAAAACCGCCAGCCTCCACCCAAGTGGCTTGGGTGAGCAAGCTAAATAATAGCTTACTTGATTTCTACAGAAGCACCAGCTTCAGTAAGTTCTTTCTTCAGAGCTTCAGCTTCTTCTTTAGAAACGCCTTCTTTAACTGCTACTGGAGCAGCTTCAGACATAGCTTTAGCTTCTTTCAGGCCTAAACCTGTTGCGCCACGGATTGCTTTAATAACAGCAACTTTGTTGTCGCCGTGAGCAGTCAGGATTACGTTGAATTCTGTTTGTTCTTCAACAACAGCAGCTTCAGCGCCACCAGAAACAACAGCAGCAGCGGCAGAAACGCCGAACTTCTCTTCCATTGCTTCGATCAGTTCAACAACTTCCATTACAGACATAGCTGCAAAGGCTTCTAAGATTTGGTCTTTAGTGATAGACATAACAAATGTTTCCTATTGTTCTGAATTCAATTTTATTAAGCAGCCAGCTTGAAATTAAGCGGCTTCTTGTTTTTGATCGCGCAGGGCGGCCAGTGTACGAACGAACTTGCCAGCAGATGCTTCTTTCATAGTCATCATTAACTGAGCTAGTGCTTCTTCGTATGTTGGCAGTTTCGCCAAACGATCAATTTCAGCTGCAGGGATGAAATTCCCTTCAAAGGCTGCACCTTTAACTTCGAAGTTAGCTTGTTCTTTAGCAAAGTCTTTTAACAGACGTGCTGCGGCACCTGGGTGCTCTAAAGAAAAAGCAATCAAAGTTGGGCCAGTGAACGTTTCTGCTAGGCACTCAAAAGCTGTACCTTCAACAGCACGACGAGCCAATGTGTTACGTACTACACGTACATATACACCAGCTTCGCGAGCTTTTTTACGCAGACCGGTCATAGCACCTACAGTCACACCGCGAGAATCAGCGGCAACTGCAGATAGCGCACCTTTGGCAGCTTCGTTGACTTCAGCAACAATCGCTTTTTTGTCTTCGAGTCTTAATGCCATTGGCTTTACTCCTGGATTCTACCTAGGGTATTCCCTAGTATTTACCATACTAAATACTTATGTATTTAGTGACTTACGGTGCAGATTATCCAGTAAAAAAATTTAGCTGGGGCCTGACACCGTCTACGCAGGAAATTAAGTTATTTTTACAAAAAACACCTGCGGTCTTGGACGGAAACCTGAGTTACAACCAATTAAACGGCGATAAAACAGGCTTCAACCCACAAAGTGCGCGCATTATAGATTAATACGCTCACCTTGTAAAATTATATGGTTGTCTCAAGCGTAGCTTGATCAACTGCAACACCTGCACCCATAGTGGTAGAGATGCTAACCTTTTTCACGTATACACCTTTAGCAACTGCAGGCTTAGCCTTTTTCAGTGCAGAGATCAACGCTTCCAAGTTTTCTTTCAATTGAACTGGTGTGAAATCCACTTTACCGATAGTAGTGTGGATAATACCGTTCTTGTCGTTACGGTAACGAACTTGACCAGCCTTGGCATTCTTAACAGCTTCAGCAACGTTTGGTGTTACTGTACCTGTTTTAGGGTTAGGCATTAAACCACGTGGGCCTAAGATTTGACCTAACATACCAACAACGCGCATTGCATCTGGAGATGCGATAACCACGTCGAAGTTCATTTCACCGGCTTTGATTTGCTCAGCCAGATCATCCATACCAACTAGCTCAGCACCAGCAGCTTTTGCCGCTTCAGCATTTGCACCTTGTGTAAATACTGCAACGCGAACGTCACGACCAGTACCGTGTGGCAACACTGTTGCACCACGAACGTTTTGGTCAGATTTACGTGGGTCGATACCCAGGTTAACTGCTACGTCTACACTTTCAACGAATTTTGCAGTTGCTAATTCTTTTAACAGAGCAACAGCTTCGTTGATATCGTAGCTTTTAGTACCGTCAACTTTTTCGCGAATTACGCGCATGCGTTTAGTTAACTTTGCCATTATATTAATCCTCTACAACCAAACCCATTGAACGCGCAGTACCTTCGATTGAGCGAGTCATCGCTTCAATGTCAGCACCAGTCATATCGGCAGCTTTAAGTTCAGCAATTTCTTGAACTTTAGCGCGTGCGATAGTACCCACTTTCTGAGTGTTTGGACGTGGAGAACCTGATTTCAGGCCTGCAGCAGTCTTCAGTAAGTAAGACGCTGGAGAAGTCTTAGTTTCAAAAGTGAATGAACGGTCACTGTATACAGTGATCACGACAGGAATAGGCATGCCTTTTTCCATTTTTTCTGTACGGGCGTTAAACGCTTTACAGAATTCCATGATGTTCACACCTTTTTGACCCAAAGCTGGACCAACTGGTGGTGACGGGTTCGCAGAACCTGATTTTACTTGTAGCTTAATATAAGCATCAATCTTCTTTGCCATCTGACATTTCCTCAGTTTGGGTTCAAACGCGCATCAGCGACATGCTGACGTGCTCCCCCGAAAACAACGGGGACGGATTATATAGAAACTCGCCCCCGTTGCCAAACGGATTTTGTATTTTATTTAATCAGCCTTTTTCAACTTGACTAAAGTCAAGTTCAACTGGCGTAGAACGACCAAAGATCATTACTGATACTTTTACGCGGCTCTTGTCATAATCCACTTCCTCAACGGTACCGTTGAAGTCAGCAAATGGACCATCACACACACGCACCACTTCACCAGGCTCGAAGATAGTTCTATGAGTCGGTGTCGCTGTCGTTTCTTGTAAGCGACGCAGAATTGCATCCGCTTCTTTATCGGAAATTGGGGCAGGACGATCAGAGGTTCCGCCAATAAAGCCTAAAACACGCGGGATGCTTTTGACTAAATGCCAGCTGTCATCGTTCATTTCCATCTGGACTAACACATAGCCAGGGAAAAACTTACGTTCGCTCTTACGACGCTGACCTGCACGCATTTCAACGACTTCTTCAGTCGGGACCAATACTTCGCCGAAGTATTCTTCCATGCCGTGCATCTTAATGTATTCAATCAGTGACTTACAAACTCGGCCTTCATAGCCTGAGAATGCCTGCACTACATACCATCTTTTTTTAGCTTCTTTAGCTTCAGTCATTCGAGGTGCCTATACGCCAGTGATAAAATTGACAATTCGCATTAACACAGCATCCATACCCCAAAGGATAAGAGCTAAGATACCTGTTGCTGCAAGGACAATAAAAGTGGTGTTTAGTGCTTCTTGACGCGTCGGCCATACAACCTTGCGCACTTCGATATGCGCTTCACGGGCAAAAGCTAACGCTTTTTTACCTTTTACAGTCTGAAGCGCAATAAAACCAGCAATAGCGAATGCAACGATAACACTAAGCGCACGTATTACGGCACTGGCTTCGCTATACATTTGATTGCCAATAACAGCAGCGGCTAGTAATACAATCACTAAACCCCACTTCACGATATCCAGAGAATTGTTCTGGTTTTCAGTATTTGTTGTCATCGGTTTTTCCGTTACTCAATACGGCCTGAGCTTAGAGCACATTAATTGACGGGCATAATTCCCACATCATACTCTGCATTTCCGAACACCCTTAGAAACGCAAAATAGCATAAGCTCAGGGTCAAAAATCGGCCATAGATTGTATTCTTATTCGACTTTGTAAGCAAGGATGCGAATCCCATGCAATCCACAAAACCTGTGAAATAATCCACT
>NZ_JAMTCC010000061.1:0-15554 GCF_025370265.1 Shewanella septentrionalis
TATGGATTAGCGATAGAGCTATTGGTTGGTGTGAGTGACAGTTAATTCGACTTGTTATTGATACATAGGACCAAAACCTAGGCTCCATAAAATAACGCTGGTTGCCATTAGCCCCACTAACAACACTAAACCAGCGGTCACCATAGAGCTGGCATAGATAAAGCCTTTCTCTTCAGGGATATTCATAATAATCGGCACACCCGCGTACAGTAAGTAGACTGAGTAAGCCAGACCAATCAATCCCACTATCATGATAAACCACAGCACTGGATACAAGGCGGCTAAACCGACCATAAACAATGGTGTAGCTGTGTAGGACGCGAGTTCTAACGCTTGGGTGTAGGTTGGATTTGCATCGAAGGTTTTTGCCATCCAATAGGCCAAATAGGCGAGGGCGAATACGCCCGCAATTAGGCCTAAATACATGCCAGCTGACATAAACATGGCGCTTTGAGGTGTGAGGTAAATCGGATCGCCAGCGCCTGGGTTCCAGCCAATATAAGCCGTAGCAATATAACTGCAAATCGCAGGGATTAAGGCGATCAGTACCACATGACTTAAGCTACTTTTTAGTGCCTCATGGTTTTTCTCAATTGTGTGCCACTCTTGTTTAGGATGAGTGTATAGCCCCATTAAGTGATTCAGTATCATTATAATTATCCTTGTTCAGCATTGATGAATGGCTCGCCAAACGTCAGACGAGCTGATAACAGCTCCACAATCGAGGTTAAAATGCTGTCCTGTTCCTTTAACTGACGATTGGTGACACATACAGAAGTGAGAGGCTGTGTGATCAGGATCTCAGTTCTTTAGAGTGTAGATTATTTATTGAACAAAAAGTTCGGCGCGTCAAGTTTACTGAAGCCTAATGCTATAGCTTATGAGTAAATATGCGTAAAATAGCGCGATATTCAGAATGATATTGAGTGAGTCCATGCAGCAACTTCTTGCCCCCATCCACGCGTTTCTTCGCTGTGAAACACCGCAAACTTGGATTGATGTCGCGATAAAATCAGATTCCTTGGAAGAGTTGCTTATCGATCATTGTAACTGTGAGTTAAAAGCGGCTCAGACGGCGATATTTTTGCTACGAAAATATGCGTTAGATAAAGACAGTGGTCGAGCTCTGTTGGCGTGGGCTAAACCCTATGAAGAGTTTATCTATTCGCAAGATCATGATGTGGTGAGCTTTCTGGCGCGCGATGTGAAAAAGAATGAGCTGGTGGCCGAACTTATGCCTAAGCCAAACTTTAAGTTTGCCGCTAATTTGGTTTCACCTTTAATCCGCTTGATTAAAGAAGAGTTTCATCATTTTGAGCAAGTATTGGAATTGATGCACAAACGCAGCATTGAGTATCGTAATATTCGCGCAGGCCGTTATGCCAAAGGCATGATGAGCTATGTAACCACCCATGAGAAAGATATCCTGCGGGATAAGCTGATTGTGGGGGCGTATATTGAGGCGCGTTCGTGCGAGCGTTTTGCTAAGTTGGCGCCCTATTTAGATGGTGAGCTGAGTAAGTTTTATGTGTCACTGCTGCGCTCTGAAGCCCGCCACTATCAAGATTATCTTGCATTAGCACAGTTGGTTTCACCTGAGGATATTAGCGAGCGCGTAAAGTACTTTGGTGAGTTAGAGGCTGAGTTGATTCTGGCGCAGGATGAAGAGTTTCGTTTCCACAGTGGATCGCCGCTAGCAAATTGATTTGAAGCACCTTCTTTTTAAAAATTGATGAATTAAGTCGATATAGCTAAAACGATTAACGGTTCGCTCGAACCGTTAATATAATGCGTCTTTAACCTCAAACAAGGTCAATAAAAGCAGCTAACTTAAGTTGTATGCTCGAAGGGTAAGGACTGTAAGTTAATCCCTTCGGCGCTCACACTCAGCACACTGCCTTGCTCATACCAATCGCCAACCACAATACGTTGACAGCCATTAGCAAGTTGATGAATGGCGGGTCTATGGGTATGACCGTGGATCATATGTTTGGTGTGGGTCTTGGCAAATAACGCATCGACCGCATTGGGCTCCACATCCATGATGGTGTAGCTTTTTTGCTGATTGCTACTTTTGCTATTGCTGCGAATTTTATCGGCAATGCCCTGACGGGTTTTCTTGGATAAACAACCATATAGCCAACGCGCCAGTGACAAACTGCGCAGTTTTCGAAAGCGTTGGTAGGCCTTATCCAAAGTACACAAGCTGTCGCCGTGTAAGATAACCGTCTCTATGCCGTATAAATTCAGGCACGTCACTTCGGGTAAGATTTGCATTCCTGCGGCGCGCGCAAATTGCTTGCCTAACATAAAGTCACGGTTGCCGTGGATGAAATACACCGGCAGTTTTTGCGATACTTGCTTGAGTTTTTCGGCGAGTTCAAGGGCAAAAGGCAAGGCAATATCATCGCCAACCCAGACTTCAAACAAATCACCTAGGATATAGAGGGCGTCGGCATCATCGAGTTCAGTGTCGAGGAAGCGAGTGAACGCTTGCGTGATATCAAGGCGATCTGCACTCAGGTGCAGATCGCCTATAAATAAAGTTCGCATTCGCAGGGATTATGCCGCAACGCTGACTTTTTCAATCACTACAGCTTCTAATGGTACATCTTGATGCATACCACGGTTACCTGTACTAACTGCTTTGATTTTTTCGATAATATCCATGCCTTCAACAACTTCGCCGAATACGCAGTAGCCCCAGCCCTGTGAGGTTTCTGATTTAAAATCGAGGAAAGTGTTGTCGTTCACGTTAATGAAGAACTGTGCAGTGGCTGAATGTGGATCAGAAGTACGTGCCATTGCGACAGTACCAGTACGGTTTGATAAACCGTTATTGGCTTCGTTTTTCACTGGCTCGTTACAACGCTTTTGGCTCATGTCTTCGTTGAAGCCACCACCTTGGATCATGAAACCGTCAATCACACGGTGGAAGATAGTGCCGTCGAAGAAACCTTCGTCAACATATTTCATGAAGTTTGCCACTGTTAACGGCGCTTTTTCAGCGTTCAGTTGCAGTTTAATGTCGCCCAAATTGGTGTGTAATGTGATCATGTTTTCATACTCTCTGTAAATAGTGGCGCGATTCTAACTTATCTCGGATTGCGCGCAAAGTGCAGTATTCAAAACCTGTCAGGCCGTGATAGACTGACTCCTTGATTTTACACCTGAATGTATCATTGAAGAGAATATCGATGTTGAAGATTTACAACAGTATTACCCGCCAAAAACAGGAATTTAAGCCGATTACTCCCGGAAAAATCGGGATGTACGTGTGTGGTGTGACCATATACGATCTCTGTCATATTGGTCATGGCCGTACTTTTGTTTCCTTTGACATGATAGTGCGCTACCTGCGTTACGCGGGTTATGAAGTGAATTTTCAGCGCAATATTACCGACGTTGATGACAAAATTATCAAGCGCGCTAACGAGAATAACGAAAGCTGTGAAGCCTTAACCGAGCGTTTGATCGGTGAAATGCATCAAGACTTCGATGCCTTGAATATGTTGCGCCCAGACTTTGAACCGCGCGCAACCCTGCATATTGCCGAAATCATCGACATGGTTGAGTTATTACTCGCCCGTGGTCATGCCTATGTGGCGAGCGATGGTGATGTGCTTTTCAGCGTGGCTTCTTATCCTGATTACGGCCGTTTATCAGGCCAGAATTTAGATCAACTGCAAGCCGGTGCTCGGGTAGAAGTGGACGAAACCAAACAAAATCCAATGGATTTTGTTTTGTGGAAAATGTCTAAACCTGGCGAACCGACGTGGGAATCACCATGGGGACCGGGTCGTCCTGGCTGGCATATCGAATGTTCTGCCATGAACAGCAAGCATTTAGGTCTGCATTTTGATATTCATGGCGGCGGCTCTGACTTACAGTTCCCGCACCATGAGAACGAAATCGCCCAGTCTTGCTGTGCTCATGACACGCCATACGTGAACTATTGGATGCACACTGGCATGGTGATGGTTGACCGTGAAAAAATGTCTAAGTCGTTAGGCAATTTCTTTACCATTCGCGATGTACTTGGTCACTATGATGCTGAAACTGTGCGTTATTTCCTGTTATCTGGCCACTATCGTAGTCAACTGAACTATTCAGAAGATAACTTGAAACAAGCTCGCTCAGCTTTAGAGCGTTTGTATACGGCTATTAAAGATGTCGACTTGACTGTCGCTGCGGCGCCAGCAGAAGAGTTTGTCGCGAAATTTAAAGCGGCGATGGATGATGACTTTAATACACCTGAAGCCTATTCAGTCCTGTTTGACATGGTGCGTGAGATCAATCGTTTAAAACTGACCGATATGACACAGGCATCGGCATTAGCAGTCACCTTGAAGCATTTAGCAGATGTTTTAGGCTTATTAAGCCAAGAGCCAGAGGCTTTCTTCCAAGGCGGCGGTAGTGACGATGAAGTGGCTGAAATCGAAGCTTTAATCGTTGAACGTAACCGTGCTCGTACTGAAAAGGACTGGGCTGCTGCGGATGTGGCGCGTAACCGTTTGAATGAGTTAGGCGTTGAGCTCGAAGATGGCCCAAGTGGTACCACTTGGCGTAAGAAATAAGCTTATTCGCTATATTCTTAATTCAAGAAAATCTTCAGCAAATAAAAAACCTGCATTATGCAGGTTTTTTTATGCTTGCTAGAAGCTAGAAGCTAGAAGCTAGAAGCTAGAAGCTAGAAGCTAGAACTTAGTCGTGATATTGCTCGGCAGCGTATAAGGTATTTTCCAATAGGCTCGCAATTGTCATAGGGCCAACACCGCCTGGGACTGGAGTGATAAAACTGGCATTTTGCGCGGCGACTTCATATTGCACATCGCCGACTAAGGTGCCGTTATCTAAACGGTTAATACCCACATCTATTACAATCGCGCCGGGCTTGATCCACTCACCAGGAATGAAGCCGGGTTTACCGACAGCGACAACCACGAGATCCGCGAGACGGATTTTTTGCTCAAGATTCTTAGTGAAGCGGTGGCAAGTGGTGGTGGTGCAGCCAGCAAGCAGTAACTCTAAGGTCATAGGGCGGCCGACAATATTAGACGCGCCAACCACAACAGCATCTAAACCATAGGTATCGATACCAGTGGATTTGATGAGTGTCATAATGCCCATCGGCGTGCAAGAGCGCAGCACCGGAATGCGCTGCGCTAAACGGCCAACGTTATACGGGTGAAATCCATCGACATCTTTATCTGGACGAATACGTTCGATGACTTTTGAATCTTCGATATGGGCAGGTAATGGCAGTTGCACTAAAATGCCATCGATGGTCGGATCATCATTCAGACTATCAATAAGGCTCAGCAACTCATTTTCACTGCAACTTGTTTCTAAATCGTATGAACGAGAAATAAATCCAACTTCCTCACAGGCCTTACGTTTGCTTCCAACATAAACCTGTGATGCCGGATCGGCTCCCACTAATACTACGGCTAAACCCGGAATGCGCTGTCCAGCCTCTTTGCGGGCGGTGACTTTTTCGCTGAGTTTAGTGCGGATGGATTGAGCAATCGCCTTGCCGTCGATTATTTGGGCTGTCATGGGTGTAGGATATCCTTTATATGGGCGATGGTTAAAACAGTAGTTAACACAGAGATTGGCAATCGCGGCTATTTTAACAGGGCACAGCTACTGTGTCATGGTTAAAGCCGTCGCCAAATGGATAAAAAAAACCGGATTAGCCTGATAATTCAGCACCTAGAGTCAATCAAAAAAAAAATCGTTGACGGTTGTAAAGTGAGGGGATAAGATGCGCTCCGTTCTCAGGCAGATGTGTTCATCTTGCGCTGAAAATGTTATGTAAGATATTCAATGTTATGTAAGATATTCGGTGATTAGCGCAGTCCGGTAGCGCATCTGGTTTGGGACCAGAGGGTCAGAGGTTCGAATCCTCTATCACCGACCACTTTATTGTCATTTGCATCGATGAATTCAAAAAATAATTTGAACTCAAATAGGCGAATGATAGGGTTAGCTAAGTGCTTTCCAAATCGGTTAGGATGCAGAAAATTCTGTAAACCATGCGCCCGTAGCTCAGTTGGATAGAGCACCCGCCTTCTAAGCGGGTGGTCGCAGGTTCGAATCCTGCCGGGCGTACCAGTTTCAGTGGTGATTGTAGCTCAGTTGGTAGAGTCCCGGATTGTGATTCCGGTTGTCGTGGGTTCGAGCCCCATCAGTCACCCCATTTTTTAGTACTTTGAGTACAAATTAAAAAAAGCGACCTTGTGTCGCTTTTTTTATACCCCAGATTCGGCTGTTGAGGCTCGACTCTGCAGAAAACGGTGGCTATAATGTCGCGTCTTGATAGATATCAACTATGAGCGACCTGTGCCTAAAGCCAGTAGTGGTGGGCATTGTAGTCAAATTTAATGATCAAGAAACGAATACCTGAATAGTTGATGAATCGGCTATTACAAAGGACGTTAGACAAATTTCGAGGTAAAACAATGCAAGTTTCTGTTGAAGCAACCCAAGGCCTAGAGCGTCGCCTGACCATTTCTGTTCCTGCTGAACAAATTGAAAAGCTGGTTAAAGACAGTTTACAACGTGAAGCTAAGCGTGCTCGTATCCCAGGTTTCCGTCCTGGTAAAGTGCCTATTACTGTGATTAACAAACGTTACGGCGCAGCGATTCGTCAAGACATCATGGGTGAAGTGATGCAACGTAACTTCATCGAAGCAATTATTGCTGAGAAGTTAAACCCAGCGGGTGCACCGACTTTTGTTCCTGGTTCAACTGATGGCGAAAAGTTCGAATTTATCGCTACCTTTGAAATCTATCCAGAAGTTGAGCTAAAAGGCTTAGATGCAATCGAAGTAGAACAGCCAAAAGCTGAAGTGACTGACGCTGACGTTGACACTATGATTGAAACCCTACGTAAACAACACGCGACTTTCGCTGCTGTTGAACGTGAAGCTGCCGATGGCGACAAAGTGAAAATGAACTTTGTTGGCTCAGTTGACGGTGAAGAATTTGAAGGCGGCAAAGCTGACGATTTCGAACTGCAATTAGGTAGCGGCCGTATGATCCCAGGTTTTGAAGCGGGTATTTTAGGTCACAAAGCGGGTGAAGAATTTGTTATCGACGTGAACTTCCCAGAAGAATATCACGCTGAAAACCTGAAAGGTAAAGCCGCTAAGTTCGCGATTACGCTGACTGAAGTTCAAGCAGCTAACCTGCCAGAAGTCAATAATGAGTTTGCTGCTCTGTTCGGTATCAGCGAAGGTGGCTTAGAAGCCCTTAAAGCTGAAATCCGTAAAAACATGAACCGTGAACTTGAGCAAGCGTTAAAAGCTAACGTGAAAGAGCAAGTGATCAACGGTCTGTTAGCGAACAACGACATCACTCTGCCAAAAGCACTGATCGATGGTGAAGTTAACGTATTGCGCCAACAAGCAATGCAACGCTTTGGTGGTCAAACTGCTAACATGCCTGAACTGCCAGCGGAATTGTTCACTGAACAAGCGGCTCGTCGCGTTAAAATCGGTCTGTTATTAGGCGAAGTCATCAAGACTAACGAACTGAAAGCAGAAGACGAACGTGTACAAGGCTTGATCGCTTCTATGGCTTCAGCCTACGAAGATCCAAGTGAAGTTGTTGCTTATTACAACAGCAACAAAGAGCTGATGCAAAACATGCGCAACGTTGCTTTAGAAGAGCAAGCGGTTGAAGCACTGTTGAAATCTGCCAAAGTGACCGAAAAACAAGTCGCTTTTGAAGAATTTATGAACAAGGCTACTGGTCGCGCATAAGCTAAGCTTGACTTGATTAGCTGTTCGCCATTTATAATGGCTCGTATGAGGCTCCTCATGCGAGCCATTTTTATTTAGGGAAGTGAATAATGCATAATGCGTCAGACATACAAAGTGCTTTAGTGCCTATGGTGATCGAACAGACTGCTAAGGGTGAACGCTCATACGATATTTATTCTCGTTTGTTGAAAGAGCGGATTATCTTTTTGGTCGGTCAAGTTGAAGAACACATGGCAAACCTTATCGTGGCGCAATTATTATTCTTAGAATCAGAAAGCCCAGATAAAGATATCTTTTTATACATAAACTCTCCAGGTGGCTCTGTCACGGCAGGCATGGCGATTTATGATACTATGCAGTTCATCAAACCAAATGTTAGCACTGTGTGTATCGGTCAAGCGGCTAGCATGGGTGCATTCTTATTAGCCGGTGGCGAGAAGGGTAAACGTCACTGTTTACCAAACTCTCGCGTGATGATCCATCAACCACTGGGTGGTTTCCAAGGTCAAGCTTCTGACATCGCTATCCATGCCAAAGAAATCTTAGGCATTAAGAATAAGCTTAACCAAATGTTAGCCGAGCACACTGGCCAACCGCTCGAAGTCGTTGAACGTGATACCGATCGTGACAACTTCATGAGTGCGACTCAAGCCGTCGAATATGGCTTAGTTGACTCTGTGATGACGAAACGCGGCTGATTTTTGCTTTTGACTGAGCTATGCTCTGTAAAAGTTAAGCAAATTTAAGACAGGCAGTAGAGCAGACTGCAAATGAGGTAATTAATGGGCGACAACAAAAATAATGGTGACAGCGGTAAATTGCTGTACTGCTCTTTTTGCGGAAAGAGCCAGCATGAAGTCAGAAAACTCATTGCTGGCCCATCAGTGTATGTATGCGACGAATGTGTTGAGTTATGTAACGACATCATTCGCGAAGAGATTAAAGAAATCTCTCCGAAGCGTGATAGCGATAAATTACCAACACCACATGAATTACGTGCACATTTAGACGATTATGTGATTGGCCAAGACAGAGCCAAAAAAGTGCTATCAGTGGCTGTGTATAACCACTATAAGCGCTTAAAAAATGCATCGCCTAAGGACGGAGTCGAGCTGGGTAAGAGTAACATTTTACTTATCGGTCCAACGGGTAGTGGTAAGACGCTGTTGGCTGAAACCCTTGCGCGCTCACTCAATGTACCTTTCACTATGGCCGATGCCACAACACTGACTGAAGCGGGTTATGTGGGTGAAGACGTTGAAAACATCATTCAAAAGTTGCTACAAAAGTGCGACTACGATGTAGAAAAAGCGCAGCGTGGTATCGTTTATATTGATGAAATCGATAAAATTAGCCGTAAGTCTGATAATCCATCGATCACCCGTGATGTATCGGGTGAGGGCGTACAGCAGGCGCTGCTTAAGCTGATTGAAGGGACTGTTGCCGCGGTTCCACCTCAAGGTGGTCGTAAGCATCCACAGCAAGAATTCTTACAAGTCGATACTTCTAAGATCCTATTTATCTGTGGTGGTGCATTCGCAGGGCTTGAGAAAGTGATTGAGCAACGTGCACACGTTGGCTCAGGTATCGGTTTTGGTGCACAGGTGAAAGGCGAGAAAGAGAAGGCGACGATTTCTGAGACCTTATCGCAAGTTGAACCTGGCGATTTAGTCAAATACGGTTTAATCCCTGAGTTTATCGGCCGTCTGCCTGTGGTTGCGACTCTAACTGAACTTGATGAAGAAGCCCTAGTGCAAATTTTATCTCAACCTAAAAATGCCCTGACGAAACAGTACAGCGCGTTATTTGAGATGGAAGGCGTTGAGCTTGAATTCCGCGAAGATGCACTTAAAGCGATAGCCCACAAGGCGATGTCACGTAAGACAGGTGCCCGTGGTTTACGTTCAATCGTTGAAAGTATTTTACTGGATACTATGTACGATATTCCTTCAGTCGATGGTGTGGTGAAGGCCGTTGTGGATGAATCTGTCGTGAAAGGTGAATCTGCACCTATCCTGATTTATGAGCACAATGAAGCCCAAGCAGCCTCTGGCGAACAATAATTGTACTGATTGCTAATAAACTGAAAAACAAGGAGTCCAATGGACTCCTTTTTTCGTATTAGCCATTGAAACTCAATAAAGCGTCCCAATATACTCCAGTATTAATCCATTTCACCAAAACGGAATCGAACTATGACCCAAGAGCGTGAAGCGCATATCGAACTCCCCGTGCTGCCACTGCGAGATGTGGTGGTCTATCCCCATATGGTAATTCCGTTATTTGTCGGACGAGAAAAGTCGATTCGATGTCTCGAAACCGCAATGGCGCAGGATAAGCAAATTATTTTAGTGGCGCAGCGTGATGCCGAACTCGATGAACCATCAAAAGATGACATCTTCGAAGTGGGTACGGTTGCCTCTATTTTACAGTTACTTAAGCTGCCAGACGGCACAGTCAAAGTGTTGGTAGAAGGCGGTCGTCGCGCCCGTATTACCCGTTACACCCAAGAAACAGAATTCTTTGTGGCTAAGGCTGAGTATCTGGAATCAGAACCGCTGGAAGACAAAGAAGAAGAAGTGTTAGTGCGCAGTGCTATTGGTCAGTTTGAAGGTTATATCAAGCTGAACAAAAAGATCCCGCCAGAAGTCTTGACCTCTTTATCGGGTATCGATGAAGCGGCGCGTCTGGCAGATACTATGGCTGCACACATGCCACTTAAGCTTGAAGATAAGCAATCTGTGCTTGAGATGATCAACGTTGGCGAGCGTCTGGAATATTTAATGGCGATGATGGAATCGGAGATCGACCTATTGCAGGTTGA
This sequence comes from Shewanella septentrionalis, assembly GCF_025370265.1. Classification (NCBI taxonomy): domain Bacteria; kingdom Pseudomonadati; phylum Pseudomonadota; class Gammaproteobacteria; order Alteromonadales; family Shewanellaceae; genus Shewanella; species Shewanella septentrionalis. The sequence goes on from NZ_JAMTCC010000061.1 coordinate 10,594, forward strand.
GAAACGTATTCGTACCCGCGTTAAAAAACAGATGGAAAAAAGTCAGCGTGAGTACTATCTGAACGAACAGATGAAAGCCATCCAGAAAGAACTGGGTGACTTAGACGAAGGCCATGACGAGTTTGAAGCCTTAAATCGTAAGATTGAAGAGGCTAACATGCCCGCCGAGGCGAAAGAAAAAGCCCTGGCAGAGCTTAACAAGCTACGTATGATGTCGCCAATGTCGGCAGAAGCCACAGTTGTGCGCAGCTATGTGGATTGGATGACGTCAGTGCCTTGGAGCCAACGATCTAAAATCAAACGTGATTTGGCGAAAGCCCAAGAAGTACTCGATACCGATCATTTTGGTCTTGAAAAAGTTAAAGACCGTATCTTGGAATATTTGGCAGTCCAAAGCCGAGTGCGTCAGCTTAAAGGGCCAATCCTGTGTCTCGTTGGACCTCCAGGTGTGGGTAAAACTTCCTTGGGTCAATCGATCGCTAAGGCGACCGGGCGTAAGTATGTGCGTGTTGCTTTAGGCGGCGTGCGTGATGAAGCGGAAATCCGTGGTCATCGCCGTACCTATATTGGTTCTATGCCAGGTAAAGTCATTCAAAAGATGGCTAAAGTGGGTGTAAAAAACCCATTATTCTTGCTGGATGAAATCGACAAGATGAGTTCAGACATGCGCGGCGATCCGGCTTCTGCTTTATTAGAAGTCCTCGATCCTGAGCAAAATGCGACCTTTAACGATCATTATCTCGAAGTCGATTACGACTTATCCGATGTGATGTTTGTGGCAACGTCTAACTCTATGGACATTCCTGGGCCACTGCTTGACCGTATGGAAGTCATTCGTTTATCGGGTTATACCGAAGACGAGAAGCTGAATATTGCTAAGCAACATTTGCTGAATAAGCAAATTGAGCGCAATGGTTTAAAAGCGACTGAAATTAAAGTAGATGATAGTGCTATCGTTGGCATTATTCGTTACTACACCCGTGAAGCGGGCGTGCGAGCGCTTGAGCGCGAATTGTCGAAGATTTGTCGTAAAGTCGTGAAAATGATTTTGCTCGATAAATCAGTTAAATCTGTCACTGTGAATCAAGATAACCTTAAGTCATTCCTTGGCGTGCAGCGCTTCGATTACGGCAAAGCCGAGTCGAAGAACCAAATCGGTCAAGTGACTGGCTTAGCGTGGACCCAAGTGGGTGGTGACTTATTGACGATAGAAGCTACATCGGTACCTGGTAAAGGTAAGTTAACTTACACAGGATCGCTTGGCGATGTAATGCAAGAGTCGATTCAGGCTGCGATGACAGTGGTTCGTGCCCGTGCGGAACAATTAGGTATTAATGCGGATTTCTACGAGAAGCGTGATATCCATGTGCATGTGCCAGAAGGTGCAACGCCAAAAGATGGTCCATCGGCCGGTGCGGCTATGTGTACCGCTTTAGTATCCAGCTTAACGGGTAACCCAGTACGTAGCGACGTGGCCATGACAGGTGAAATTACCTTACGTGGTGAAGTGTTACCTATTGGCGGTTTGAAAGAAAAACTGCTGGCAGCACACCGCGGCGGCATAAAATTAGTGCTTATACCAAAAGAAAACGAGCGTGATCTGGAAGAAATTCCTGCCAATGTAATTGCCGATTTAGAAATTCGTCCTGTGCGTTGGGTCGATGAAGTGTTAAAACTGGCCCTAGAAAGACCGGTTGAAGGCTTCGAAGTGGTTAAAAACTTGGCATAACGCAAGAAATTGCGCTATCACGTTAAAAAAAATGAAAAAAGGGGCTTAACAAAGCGTAGACCTGTGGTAGCCTAGGTCTGTGGAGAGCCAGCTGCTCCAAGCCCTTGGCGCAACTGGCTTTGAGCTGTATCCAGTTTTATTTCTTTGGTTTTCGAACTCAGCTTGAACTTTGAATTCAAGCTTGTTATAAAAGCCTCCGCAGACCGCTCTAGAGACGGATTTGGTTGCGGCGCAAAAAAATTACATTCAAGGGGATGACATGAACAAATCTGAACTAATCGAGAAAATCGCATCTGGTGCTGACATTTCTAAAGCCGCTGCCGGCCGTGCACTGGATTCTTTTATCGCTGCTGTGACCGAAGGTCTGAAAGAAGGCGATAAAATTTCTCTTGTTGGTTTTGGTACTTTTGAAGTGCGTGAACGCGCTGAGCGTACTGGTCGCAACCCACAAACGGGTGAAGAAATCAAAATCGCAGCAGCTAAAATTCCAGCATTCAAAGCTGGTAAAGCACTGAAAGACGCTGTTAATTAATCATTAATATCGTAGCCTTTGTAAGGCATTCGTAATGACAAGCACTGTTTATCAGTGCTTTTTACGAATTGAAAGTAATGGAATATGAAGCTTAATTTCTACCATTACTCGGGGTTTTAGAATTTACCTGTGGTAGCGTCTGAATATTCCCCATAAATTACAGAAAGGCGCATCTCAAACCGATGCGCCTTTTTATTTTGTTAATCGCAACAAGCGAGAAATCTGATGTTAGAAAAGATCCGCGATGGTTCGCAAGGCGTGATTGCTAAAGGCATTCTCGTACTTGTGATTTTATCTTTTGCATTTGCAGGAGTCAGCAGTTACTTAGGTTCTACAACTGATGTGCCTGCAGCAGAAGTGAACGGTGACATAATCACTAAAGCCGAGCTTGAGCAGGCTTACCAAAGCGAGCGCTCTCGTATGGAGCAACAGCTAGGTGAGATGTTTGCTGCGTTATCTGCTGACGAAAAATATCTACAAAGCATTAAGCAGAGCGTATTAGAGCGCTTAGTGGCTGACAAACTGATAGATCAAGCGGCTAAGGCTATGGGGTTGCGTGTATCTGACGAACAGATCATTGCAGCCGTGAAAACTGAACCCGCATTCCAAACCGATGGCAAGTTTGATAACGATCGTTATCAGGCGATTCTACGTCAGTTAGGTTATCAACCACAGGCGTTCAGAGACATGATGCGCGTCGATATGACCCGTCGTCAGTTAACGGCTGCGCTAGTTGGTACTGAATTTGTGTTAGCTGGCGAAGCTAAGCAGTTAGCTGAGTTACAAGGCCAAACTCGCGATGTGCGCTATTTAGCCGTTGATTCTGCGCCATTCTTAGCGACAGCGGTTGTGACTGACGAGCAAGTGAAAAACTATTATGACGCAAACCAAGGGCAGTTTATGAGCCCTGAAATGGTGAGCTTAGAATATGTTGAGTTGAATGCGGCTGATTTTGCTAAAAATAACCCAGTTTCTGACGAAGAAGCGCAAGCTTATTACGAAGAACATAAAGCGCAATACGTGTCTAATGAGAAGCGTCTTGCCGCACATATTCTGGTTATGCCAGGTAGCGATGAAGCTGCTGCAAAAGCCAAGGCTGAAGATTTAGCGAAGCAATTAGACAGCGGTGCCGATTTTGCTGATCTGGCTAAAGCTAACTCTGACGATACCTTGAGTGCAGAGCAGGGCGGTAAACTGGATTGGTTTGAACCAGGTGTGATGGACCCCGCTTTCGATGCTGCATTATTTGCATTGAACAAAGGCCAACATTCAGCGGTAGTTAAAACTGACTTTGGTTTCCACATTATCAAGCTATTAGATGTGCAACCTGGTGTGACTGTACCGTTTGCCGATGTAAAAGCTAAGATAGTGGCGCAATTGCAAGATAAGAAAGCGGTTGATCAATTCTATAGCTTACAAAGCAAATTGGCTGATACTAGCTATGAAGTGCCAGATACATTATCTGAAACCGCTAAAGCTGTGGGCGTCGATATTAAGACGACTCCACTGTTTTCTCGCGATAACGTTCCTGCTGCGCTGAACAAGCCAGACTTAGTTAAAGCTGCGTTCTCTGAAACTGTTATGCTGAAAGGGTTAAACAGTGAAGTGATTGAGCTTGAACCTAACCACGTGGTGGTGGTTCGTGTGAAGGAACATCACGATGCGGGCACTTTGGCCTTAGCGGAAGTGAAAGCCAATATCACAGAACGTTTGAAGCAAGATCAAGCAAACGAAGCCGCCCGTGCGAAAGCACAAGAGCTGATGGCACAAGTTAAAGCCGGTGCAACGGATCTTGGTTTAGTGGCTAAAGCGAAACTAGGCCGCGGCGCGCAAGATGTTGATGCTGCGATTGTAGGCAAAGCGTTCCAAATGCCAACACCAAGCACTTCTCCAGTTGTCGATACCGTTGGTTTAGCAAATGGTTATGCCGTAGTTGCGCTAGATAAAGTCAACGCTGCTGAAGGTGTGAGTGATGAGCTGGTTAATGCACTTAAACAACGCCTGAACGCACAATACAGTGAAGCAGACTACCGTGGCTTGATAGATTCACTTAAAGCCAATGCCAAGGTGCTTTACCCTGTAGAAGAATAATTTAAGTGAGGATAGCGCGTTGAACTGGCTATCTTACTTGTAAACTTTGTCCCGTCCTAAGATAGGTTGACAGTTTTTAGGCCAGCTCCACTAGCTGGCCTTTTCTATTGTGCATCTGATTAGGGGTTGCCATATTCAAACTCAGATGCGGTCTCATATCGTTGTATATTGCTATCGATTCTCTAACAAGTATCTTCAGCTCCGCAAATGTCCTACATCGGTGCATTAAAAACTCCTGCTTCAGTATGCCATTCACTCTTTCTGCTAATGCATTTTGGTAGCAATCATAACCATCCGTCATTGACGGCTGGATTTGGCTCGCCTGAAGCGCATTCTGATAAACGGCTGAGCAGTATTGTAAGCCTCTGTCTGAGTGATGCACCGCGTTGCCGATATAGCGCTTATCTTTGATGGCCATTTTTAACGCTTTCACCACACTCTCGGCTTTCATGTCTTTACTCACGTGATGACCGACTATCTTACGAGAACTGGCATCGGTGACCAGTGACAGGTAGTGCACACCTTGGTCTGACTCAAGATAGGTGATATCGCTGACCAGTACATGCCCTGCATCATGCAGTCCTTCCTCTTTCAGCAGATTAGGATGCT